>CATMOP010000031.1 GCA_950072225.1 uncultured Nitrospina sp. | reverse complement strand
CAATGTCAGCCACCAGGGAGGAAATTTCCAAATTTATAGCCTGGCGTTCAAACGTCCTGATAGTTCCCGAAGCTCCCTGCGAAGCCAGTTCTCTGAGGCGGATGACCGCGCCGGTTTGTTCATTGAGCGCACCTTCCACGACATTGATGAGAGAAATACCGTCATTGAGGTTCCGGACCCCCTGCCTCAATACGCGGATATCGGACCGAAGGGATTCGGAAATGGCGAGTCCCGCTACATCGTCCGCTGCTCTGTTGACCCTGATTCCAGATGATATCCTTTCTATGGATTGCCCGACACGCCGGGTGTTGATATCTAAAAATTTCTGAGCGGTATTTGATAAGGTGTTATTGAAAATGCTGTTGGTAGTCATATTGTTTTCCTTCCCTGAAGTTTTTTATCGCACATTTCGTTGTGCGAAAATAAAAAATGGGGCGACTTCTTTTTTATTCTCTTTTGCCCATTTTTATTAAATTACTTGCCACCCGCAGGAATTCCCTGGCCTGCGTATAGGAACCGGGGGCAGAGTTTGCCGCGTGCTGATTCTCAATGGCAATAGCCAGATTTCTTTGAATTTCCTGTAGATGGGTTTCCAAGGCCCCGGATCTTTGCTGCAAGCGGTTTATGATTGCTAAAGCGTTTTCCAGAACCATTAGCCCTTTAGATCCCTTTTCAGGAGAATGGGGTGTCAAAGCCCCCAGTCCCAGAGTTTTTGCGGTAATGGGAGGGATGTTCAGGCTGGTGTTAAGATTGATCCGGTTTTCAGGTGAACTATTTGCTCCCACAACCAGATAGGAATGCATTTCGGTTTTCACCGAAATGGATAGCGAACCATCGAGAAGCTTCTGCCTGTTATGGTTAAAAGTTTCTGCCATTTGGTCCAACTCCCGCAATTTCAGGGAGATTTTGACATCCAATTGGGCCTTTTGTGAATTTTCCAGATTAGATGCCAAGCCGGGGGAGACCCATTGCTTGAGCTGGGACAGAATAACTTCAATCTCACCGCAAGCATTGCCCACTACAGAGATCAGCTCCATTCCAAATGAAACATTGTGAATGGCCTGATCGAGGTTTTTAAGGTTGGTTGCCGGGTTGTTGAATTTTAAAAATTCCAATCCGGACTCGACATCCCCAACTTTGTACCCGGTACCGGAAATAGTTTTCTGATTCATGACAGACTCCTGACAATTGATGGATTAAATCGGTGATTAAATCGATTAAACCAGCAACTGCAGAATGGACTGTGGAATCAGATTTGCCTGACCGACCATTGCCGTTGCAGATTGCACGAGAATCTGGTTTCGGGTCAGGTCCGCGATTTCCTTGGCGATATCCGCATCCCGGATGGACGATTCGGCGGCTTGCAGGTTTTCAATAGAAACAGAAAGGTTTCCTACAGATCGAGTCAACCTGTTTTGCACCGCACCCACCTTACCACGGGCCTGAGTAACGTTGGAGATAGCTGTATTGATTACATCCAGAGTGGTCAAGGCTTCAGCCGCCGCAGTGACAGACACGGCACTGATTCCCAGACTCGAGGAAGTAATCGCAGTAAGGTTGATTTGTTCATTCAGGTTAATCCGGCTGTTGACACCGCTGTCAATGCCTACCTGGATAAGAACCTGCTGTGAGGTCACTACAGAAGAAGCCAGAGCACCGTCTACCAGTCCCTGTCCATTAAACTGTGTGGTTGCCGCAATACGGTCGATTTCATTACGTAGAGCGGAAAACTCTAGTTGGATGGTTGCACGTTCTGTGGAACCAACGGTACCGGTTGCGGCCTGAGAAGCCAGTTCCCGGAGACGGATCAGGATGCTCGATTGCTCATTGAGCGCACCTTCAGCGACATTGATGAGGGCGATACCGTCGTTTGCGTTTCGGACCGCCTGGCGCAAACCACGAATATCAGAACGCAAGGCTTCTGAAATACCCAGTCCGGCCGCATCATCTGCACCTCTGTTGATCCGGATACCAGATGAAATACGTTCTACTGATAATGCAAGGCGCTCGTTATTGATACCCAGAATCCGTTGGGCGTTAAGCGAAGCTATATTGTTGAAAATTCGTACTGGCATATTCCTAATCCTCCACCATGAGTTGGAATTAATTTACCGCTAATATTCGGTTTTAAATGTTTACTACTGCCCCTGAAGAGTCTTTATTTAGGGTGGCATCTCCTCAGTACCCCACCTTTATTTTCAAACCCATAAAGCAGAAATCCGGGTTTAATAAAGTGTTTCGTTGTCCGTCCGTCTTTTGGAACAACTCTGCTTAATTGTAGTTATCGGTAGGAAAACTTAGAACTTTAACAAAAAAAACTAATTATTTTCTTGCCGCCAGTTTTTTTGCGGAATATCAATGTTTAAGGCAGCTGTTTCGGGGTGGGCAATCAGGTAATCAATTGCTGTCTTAAGATTCAGCGGAGAATCAGGAGAGTGAGGAAGGTTATTAAAAAGCTCTTCCATAAGCTGGAAATCCTGGTCCGTATCCACAGTCAGGCGGAAAGTACGGTCTTTTAAATAATCCGGAGCGTTAACGCGTTTGATCTTGAATGAAGAAGGGTGGTCGTGAAACCAGGTGGTGACGTGTTCGCGGTAGATCGAGCCTTCCGCCAGTTCGCCGACCTTTTTCAAGGCTTCAAAGCGAATGATTTCGCAGGCGCTTCCCAGAGGAACGGGGTCCTGGGGAAGAGTATAGTCGGCTTTGTCCAGCAGATGGGCCTGAATTAAGGAACGCAGGAGAGGTATATCTATAAGGGGGTCATCGCCGCAGACCCGGACCACCTGTTCGGTTTGAACACTTTCTCCCGCTTTTATGAACCGGTCCAAGACATCTTCTTCCGACCCTTGGAATACAGGAATAGGAAGTCGGTGGGCAAACTCAATCAGCGGTGCTTCCGATTCTTTTTCGGGAATCGCCAGGAGGATGAGGTCAATTTCCGGCACCTGTTTTAAACGAATAATGATATGCTCCAGCATGGGAAGGCCGGCGATTGGGCGCAGGCTTTTATCGGGAAACCGGGTAGACCCCATTCTGGCTTGAATGATAGCGGTGACAGAAACCATTTTCTATATAAGTATAGGATTCTTTGAAACCGGTATTGTAACCTTTCAAAGGTGATTTGTAATGTCGAAATCGATGCGTCCCCTCATCCGGCCACCCCAATTGAAACAGGGGGATGTGGTAGGTGTGGTGGCCCCTGCCGGTCCGGTGGACAGGAGCCAGTTGGAAACCGGGTTGGAGGTGATCCGTGCCATGGGGTTTGAACCCTTGTTGGGCAGGCATGTCTATGCCCGTTCCCGTTTTATGGCAGGCTTCGACAAGGACCGGGCCCAGGATCTCATGGATATGTTCCAAGACCCCAGGGTTCGGGCAATTTTTTGCGCTCGGGGAGGGTATGGCGCCAATCGCATTCTTCCTCATCTAAAACCTCGAACGATCCGGGCCAATCCGAAAATCGTGGTGGGATCCAGCGATATTACTCTGCTCCTCCATTTCCTGGTGCAAAATTGCGGACTGATCGCCTTTCACGGCCCCATGGTTGCCGGAAGTTTTGGTCGGGCTGAAATGAAACAGTCCCAGCGGCAATTTAAGGCATTGTTGACCGGCGAGGCCAAGGGCAGGATTTTCCACTCTCCCCGAGCCAAGGTGTTTTCCAAAGGAGTGGCCCGGGGCAAAATAACAGGAGGCTGTCTGACCTTGCTGTGCCGTTCGTTAAACACCCCATATGAAATTAGAACCCGGAACAGGATTTTATTTATAGAAGATGTCAACGAACCTTTGTACCGGATTGATGGAATGCTGTGGCAGTTAAAAAATGCGGGGATGTTTAAGGGAGCGCGTGGTGTTATTTTCGGGGAAATGGTCAACTGCCGCCCGCAACGCCAAGGAGATGGGACGATTGAAGATATTCTAACAGATCTTTTTCCAAATCCGGGGTTTCCGATTCTGACTCATTGCCCCATAGGTCATGGCAAAGAAGTCTGGACTCTTCCTTTAGAGATATCAGCCACGCTGGATAGTGAATCCAAAACCTTGGAGCTAAAACACTGTGGGGTGAAAGGTTAGCCGAGCCTAACCGTTACGCCTTTGGATTTCAGGAAAGCTTTGGTTTCTTGAATAGTGAATTCTTTAAAGTGAAAAATGGATGCGGCCAGGACCGCAGAGGCTTTTCCTTTTACAATGCCTTCATATAAATGCTCAAGAGTTCCCGCTCCTCCTGAGGCGATAAGGGGAATGGTGATTGATTCTGAAACCGTTCGGTTGAGTTCTATGTCGTACCCGGCTTTGGTTCCATCGCGGTCCATGCTGGTGAGTAAAATTTCTCCGGCACCATAAGCTTCCATTTTTTGTGCCCATCTTTGAGCATGAATTCCGGTCGGGTTTCTTCCTCCATGTGTGTAAACCTCCCAGGCGGGAGTTGAATCAGATTTCTGCAATAACAGTTTCGGGTGCTCGGAAGCCCATTCAGGATGTATGGATTGGGACCCGGAAGAGTGCACCTGCTTGGCATCAATGGCGACCACGATGCACTGGCAACCAAAACGTTTTGCCGCACGTTGTACGAAATCCGGGTCCTTGACGGCGGCGGTGTTGATGGCGACTTTATCAGCGCCGGCTTTCAGAAGATTACGAATATCATCCAGGGTGCGTACGCCTCCGCCAACTGTCAAAGGCATAAATACCTTTTCGGCCGTGCGTGCGACCACATCCAGAATAATGTCTCGCTTTTCGTGCGAGGCGGTAATGTCTAAAAAGGTTAGTTCGTCAGCACCCTCGCTTTCATAGGCAGAAGCAATTTCAACCGGGTCGCCGGCATCGCGGAGATTGACAAAGTTGACCCCCTTGACCACGCGGCCATCTTTGACATCCAGACAGGGTATGATGCGTTTAGCTAGCATGGAGAATATCCCGAGCCTCCTTAAAGGAAAGGGCTTTGTCGTAAAGGGCTTTGCCGATGATCACGCCTTCAACGCCATAGGACTCCAGCTTGGCCAGGTTTTTTATATCTTCAAGGCGGCTCACTCCCCCCGATGCGATCACTGGCAATTGAGTGGACTCGGCAAAATCTTTGATGCTTTCCAGATTAGGACCTTGAAGCATGCCGTCGCGGCTGATATCAGTGAAGATAAACCCGGCAATCCCATATCCTTTCATTTTCTGGGCCAGGTCGGTGGCTTTTTGTTCCGAAACTTCCACCCAGCCTTTCACAGCCACAAAACCATCTCGGGCATCAATGCCAACAATTATTTTGCCGGGGAAACGTCGGCAGGCTTCTTCTACAAACTCCGGTTCCTTCTGTGCAACGGTACCCAAAATGACCCGATATGCGCCTGCTTTAACATACATTTCGATGGTTTCAAGAGTCCGGATTCCTCCTCCAATTTGTATATCAACAGAACTGCTGTAAATAATGTTTTTTACAATTTCAGAGTTGACGGGCAACCCTTGGAACGCGCCATCCAGATCCACAACGTGAATAGTCTGCGCCCCTTCTTCATCCCAATGATCGGCCATTGAGACAGGATCATTGGAATAAACGGTTTCCTGATCCGCCTTTCCCTGTGAAAGTCGCACACACCTTCCTTCTTTTATATCTACTGCCGGTATTATTCTCATTAATTAGCTTTGATCAAAAAGTTTTAAGATAAAAACTGATATTAACAGATTATAAGATATTTGACATCTTCAACCTTGTTTGCCAACCATGGGATTGCGTTATATAATTCCTCACCCCTTGTGCCCTGACAGGGTATAAGGGCTCATTTAGCCGAGAGCATCGTTGCTAGCAGTAAAAGGTTATTGCAAGTTACCAGCAGAGGTTCTCCGCAATTTTTAATCAGGAGGAATTTTGAAAGCCAACCAAACTGAATTGGCAGGGGTTTTACTCATTGAGCCCACCATTCACCTTGATTCCCGGGGACGGTTTTTTGAAAGCTATGCAAAGGAAAAATTCCATGCATTAGGAATTCAGGAAGACTTTGTTCAGGATAACCAATCGCTCTCCCAAAAAAATGTTTTAAGAGGGCTCCATTATCGGATAGAACCGGAACAGGCCAAACTGGTCAGGGTAATCCGGGGCGAGGTGTTTGATGTGGTTGTGGACATTAGAAAAAACTCCCCCACTTTTGGAAAATGGCAAGGTTTTATTCTGTCAGACAGCAACCATCTTCAGTTGTACATCCCTGTAGGATTTGCCCATGGGTTTTGCGTGCTCAGTGATGCGGCGGAGTTCTTGTATAAAGTTTCTGAATACTATTCGGCAGAAAAAGAAAAAGGAATTATTTGGAATGATCCGGACATTGGCATTGACTGGCCGATATCCGATCCGATTCTCTCTGAAAAAGATAAAAACAATCCCAGCCTGAGGAGTCTGTAGCGTTAAATGGGGAATTTCCCTGTGGCAGGATTAGCTACCTTTTAGGTATTTGTTGAATTCATTGAAAGCCAAGTTAACAGTATCTTCTATATTGAGTTCCTGGCCATTTTCAATGGATTCGATATTTTTTACCAGAGTTTCATCCAGATTATTTTTGAGTTGTTTTTCACTAGACGAACTCGTTTCGGTATTGTAAACCGATAAAATTTCCGTCGCGATAGTTTTCCCCGGTTTGCTGGCCAGTATTTGGTCATAGTCAAAGCCTTTCTTCTCACCAAACTCCAATAAGCGGTCGATTTTACTTGAAATTTGCGTGTAAGCTTCTTCGCCGATGGTGGTCTGAACGGATTTGGCAAAAACCGGTATTAGGCAGTTGGGGATGCCGGGTTGTCTAATATTTTTTTCCATCAAGTGAACAAAAAAACGGCCAACATGTTCCTTGCGCTGGTTTCGGTCCTTTCTTTTCATCCGCCTTTTGGTTCGTGCTTTGCTGTCCTTATCCTTGTCCTTGGCTGCGTTTTCCTCATTGGGTTGGGTCAACTGGTTGAACATGGACATGGTTTCCGCTTCTACCTGATTGAACAATTCATCCGAACTCAAATCAGAGTTGTCCTTCGCCATTTTTAAAATTTTAAAAATAATATCCTGTTGGAGAGTGTCGCTCATGATTTTTTGATTTTTCAGTTAAAAAGAATTTCTGTGAAAACTCGCATTCCCGGGAAGAAATTTTAAAACTCCAACGGAAACCGTTTTTTCTTACCATTGTACATACATGATAGCAAGTCTTTGTGAAAAGACTATCACAGATTTTTTGAAATACTCAATGGGACCGTTTTGAAGATCCTATTTAAAAAAAGTAAAATCAATAGCTTACAGGCATATCTGTTCGGTATTTTTTATCCCTAATGTTATGTGGTTTTTTTGCCGATAAAAATTATAAGCATTAAAAGAAGTTTTTAGAAATTATTTGGTCCACTTAAAATGGCTTTAAATGTGTCTGAAATAGGTTTTCAAAATACTTCCTTGGAACAGAGAAATACCCAGGCGGTTGTGGCCGCTTTCTTTTCCAGCGAGTTGAGCTTGAGAACCCAGGATGGCGACCTTGTCAATTTGTCTTTTGATGCGGAGCAATCCTTGTCAGAATCGCATACCCAGACGCTAACGCAGGATAACGGGACTGTGCAGCAGTTCAGTTCGGTGGCCCGGGCCGCCGCTTCATATTCTCTGACTATACAGGGAGATTTGAATGAAGAGGAGTTGGCGGCCATCAACAAGCTCGCTGCGGAGATCGCACCTTTGGCTAGGGAGTTTTTTGCGAGCGGGGAATTGAACTTGGAAGACGCCATCAATGTTCTGGCCAATAACCTCGGTGTAATTCAGCAAGTGGAATTGGCGCTGGAAAGAACGGTGGTGGCAACATTTGAAACCCGATCCATTTCGCGATTGCCGGAAGAGGCTGGTTACATCAATGATATTGGAACCTTGGACAACCAGGCTTCTGAGTTGGAAACGGACGGGATACGGGATTTCCCGGCTCTGGTTCAAGCAACCATTGACGCGGTTTTTGAGTCTGAAGCTAAACAGATCCCCGAACACGATCTGATTCTAAGGTCCTTGAAGGACCTTTTAGATTTCATTCTTAATCAGCTTGGAGAGTTTTTTAATCCCCCGCCCGGTCTGGCTGCCTTACCCGTGGAATCTGCCACTGTGACGGATGGGGCCATTGATATTGAACCATCGCCTCCTCAGTCCACTAGCGTAGAAGACATAGTTTAATAAACACGCCAAGCAACCCAAAATCCTTATTTCAGCTTAAAGTTAAGTTTCATTGTCACCGGCCCCACCCCTAGGGCCGCTAGGGCATGAGTGCACCGTTGTTGATGTGGAGGGTTTGCCCGGTAAGAGAAGTTTGTTCTTCAGAAACCAGGTAGGCCACCAGTTGAGCGACTTCTTCGGGCTTGGACATCTTGCCCAATGGCACCTGTTTCATCGCTTCTTTGTAAGCATCTTCTTTGGAAATTTTCAAAGCTTCGGCAAAACCCTGCAGGCCTTCTTGCGCCATTTCGGTATCGACCCAGCCAGGACACAAGGCATTAACCAGGATTCCATCGTTGCTATATTCTCCTGCCAGGGACCGGGTGAGGCCCAGTAACCCCGCTTTAGAGGCGCAATAGCCGGAATAGCCCGGAACCCCTAATCTTGCCAAAATGGATGAGATGATGATGATTTTTTTGAATGGTGCGGGATTCTTTTTAATAAGGGGAAGGCATTCCTGAATGGTCTGGTAGGTTCCGGTCAGGTTGGTATCTATAATTTCCTGCCAGCGGTCCTGGTCCCCATATTGGTTCTCGCCTCCAATACCGGCGTTAGCGATGAGCCCGTAAAGGGAAGAAACGTTTGCCAGCGCTTGGTGGATTTCCCCGGAGTTTCTGATATCACAGGGTTGGCATTGGTGCTGACTAGGGTTTTTCAATAAATTTTTCGTGGATTCCAGATTTCCCAGGTTGCGTCCAAGCAGGATAAGGGAGTATCCACGCTCAGCCAGAGTTTGTGCGATACTCCTGCCGATCCCGGAACCGGCTCCAGATATAACAATATGCCTTGTCATTTATATTTCTCGTTCAACGGGTTTTTCTTGTAAAGGGATTTTTAGATGGATCCAGCAGAATCTTGATGTAGCCGGATAGGGTTTCAGCTTTTTCCGGTTCATTGAACTCCCGGTATACCTGGATCAGGTTATTCATCATTCGGATCAGCGTTTCCCTGTTTGTGGACTGGGACAAAAAATGTTCCTCAAAAGGCTGGCCAAACTGTTCAACGATTTGAACGCAGTCTGCGTGGGTCAGCAGGCGGCCCTGATTAAACGGATCAAAATAAATCGGGTCTTTGGGGAGATTGTATTTGGCGATGTAATGGCCCGGCATACCAACGCCAACGATTGGCAAGCCCAGTCGGCCAGCAATTAGAATGCAGAGAGCAGAAAGGGTAATGGGCAAACCGGTTTTATGATCTAGAACCTTGTTGAGATAGGTGTTGTCCGGTTCCATATAATTTTCCTTGTTCCCTTTGAAATTTTCCTGCTGGAAAAGCAGGCGGGTTAACGCGAAAACGGTCTGGGAGGGATCCGCATCCGGAGTCAGGTTTTGCTCCAGACGGTGTGCCAGCGAATCCAGGTTCTCTTTGCAGGATTGTGGGTTTGAATCGGGGTAGCCGAATTCCATGATCAATAGCATTCCAGCTTCCAGGTCTACATCTCGGCCCATGCCTTTCTGTGCTAATTGCCGAAACTTTTCCCCCAGCTTTTCAGGAAAAATTGCGCTGATCACTTCCTGCGCCTGAACGCGTAAGGAGACTTCCTCACTGCGAACCGCCATTTCGAGGAAGGGTAACGCGTCTTCCCCCAACTCAATCAACTGGGTGCGAACCTTTTGCCGGACAAACTTGTCCCGGTCGGTTAATAGTTGGATCAAATATGAAATTTGGCCCAAGGCCTTTTGATTGCTCATGTTATAAAAAAACAAAACCTGGCACGGACATTTCTGCCCGCCCAGGCTGGAAAACCAATACCGACTATAGGTCGGGTTGGGGTGTGGTGCGCAAATAGGGTTTGATCACTTTGTGTCCCTTGGGGAACTTTGCGGGAATATCTTCCGTCTTGATTGCAGGAATGACCACGCAGTCATCGCCATGTTTCCAATCGACCGGCGTGGCTACCTGGTAATTGGCGGTGAGTTGCAGTGAATCAATAACCCGAAGGATCTCGGCAAAGTTTCTACCCGTTGATGCCGGATAGGTGATCGTCAGTTTGACCGTTTTGTCCGGTGCAATGATGAAAACCGACCGGACCGTCAGGTTGTTCAGCGCATTCGGGTGAATCATGTCATACATTTCAGATATTTTTTTGTCCGGGTCGGCAATGATGGGAAAATTCACCGTACAACTTTGGGTTTCGTTAATGTCATTGATCCACCCCTTGTGCGAATCCACAGGGTCTACGCTCAAAGCGAGAACCTTGACGTTGCGTTTATCAAATTCACTTTTCAGATTGGCCACCCGGCCCAATTCTGTAGTACAAACCGGGGTGTAGTCTTTGGGATGGGAAAACAAAACCCCCCAGCCATCGCCCAGGTATTTATGAAACTCAATCGTTCCTTCAGTGGTTTCTGCCGTGAAATCCGGCGCGGTATCTCCTAATCTGATAGCCATAATCTATTTCCTTCCCAAAAAAGATTATAATTAATTTAAGTACTTTTTCTTTACTATCCGAACAATCCCAAAAAAAGGGGTTGCAAAAATGATGTTGGGGTCAATGGAAATTGGTGTAATTATACCATACCTAAAAGCCGGGGAAAACGACCCCAAGCTTGTGGGGGTCACCCTTGTTTCCGGTAGTCTAAATATTTCCTATGTGTATTAAGAAGGTCCCTTATATTAGATGATTCCTGATTCCAGAAGGTGCAAACATTTTTGACACTGATTTCTAAAAGGTTCTATGACTAGCTACAATCTGGAGGAGACAAAAATACTCTTGCGGCAGGTCTGGACGTTTTTGCTTATGGGGCTCTATGGCATCGGTATTTTTCAGGAACGTTCAGTGGTCCTGCAGACAGCCTCGGCCCAAGCGGCAGAATCCATTTTCCCGGATGTGGCCAAGGTGTTATTTTTCGCGTTGATCTTCGTATCGTTCCTGATCGATATTGTTGAAATGCGCGAAGATAGAAATAGGGCCTACCAGTTTCTATTTTTGTCGTTAATAGCTGGAGGTCTCTCCGCAACCATCAGTGCGGTACAATATAATGTGTTGACCCGGGTATTTGGAGGAGGTTAACCACTCTTCGCCAGAGGGGCGACTGGGCAGGGACTTATTACGCCAAGATGACTCGTTGCTGGCTGAAAAAAGTCAGTGCTTTTTACCGCTGGCGGTTATGCCCGCTTGCCAGCCCGGAACAGATTAGTTAGAATGATCCGGCATTTTCATCCAGACAGATAAGAGGGGGCCGTTAGCTCAACCGGCAGAGCAACTGACTCTTAATCAGTAGGTCCTCGGTTCGATCCCGAGACGGCCCACCATATAAAACAATGGGTTACAGGTTTACGCCTG
>CATMOP010000030.1 GCA_950072225.1 uncultured Nitrospina sp. | reverse complement strand
ACACTTTATCAATTAGTCCAACCTCAGGGCATTTATCTAATGGATTGGGATTGGAGCTTTATACCAAAGATGAGAAAGGTAATTGGCAGCCAAGGTGGTTTTCGTTGGCGGGTTATCACTATCACTTTGAGTACTGGATAGGTTATTTATGGGATTCTGGACTTGCTTGGATGAAACGTTGGGAAGGGATGCGCGGCTGGCTGATTTTATATATGGATAAAGGACCGGAGTATGTGCATACACCTGTGGATAGAAAGGGTTTTCTGGATTATTTTGTTCCATTTCGGAAAAAGCTGTCTGAGAATATTGAGAAGCAAGCTCTATCGCTGATTGGAGACGATAAAGCACCGGGTGATGAAGACTTTAGAATAAAAGAGAAAGACTATCCGCCTCATATTAAGGATTTATATAAATACTGGGCTGACTGGAAAAAGTATCTAAACCAAACATTGCCGACAAAACGCAGGGAGACTGTTAGGGAAGATAAAGATGGGAAATAAAATATTGGTTTATTGTTTTACCTTTGCAGGAAGGAGATTTGTATTGAGCGAACAGGATACGGAAACCAAGCAAAACCCCGGGCCGGAAGGTTCGTCGGATGAAACTGCCAAGGAAGAAAAGGAGGTCGACCACCTTTCGGATTTGAGCGAGCTGGAAAAGATCAAACTCGAGCTTCAAAAGGAAAAAGAAAAAGCCACCAAGGAACTGGCTGAAGGTGAAGAGGAAGAAGAGGATTTACGCGAGGTCGATTATCTTCAAAAGTTGATTACCCTTTGTGTAAAATTCGATCATCATGTTGGCATGTTTCTCATGCCAGCCTACATTGACTGCGGCTTAAAATACGACCACAGGTTGGCCGATGCCTACACCGTCCAGATCACCACGGTCCAGTCGTTTCTGCGCCTGCTTGAAAAGGTGGATGGAGTGACCCGGGAAGAGGTGATCAAACAATGTATTCTTAACCTTCGAAATATAATCCAGTTGATTTCCAAGAATATGGTGAAGCCGCTATATCGCGAAGTTGGCCTGATGAAAAAGAAACCCAAATCTGAAAGCCTTGATAATTTCAAGCAGAATTGGAATGAAAGGCTCGATGAGTTGCAAAAAACCTGTGATTTTGAATATCAGATTCTGGATGTGAAACAGTTCCTGGTAAAATAAGTAACCTGGATGGTGTGGTTCAGAAAGAAGACATTATATAGTTTTTTTAGGTGAGCTTAGGGTTGCTTGGAACGAAAAATTCAGTGCGGTGCGGAAGAGCCCCTTTCGGGGCTTTTTCCTATTGGAGTTTAATTTATTCCCGGTTGGGGAGAGAGGTTTGCCTTGGTGGAAAATAATACGGAAAACAATGAGGACGAAGAAGCTCCATCTCAAGCCCTGGAAGTAGCTGTTGTCGAAGAGACCCTTCCTGAAGAGGCGCCTCAGATCGATCATAGCCAGCTTTATGTCTGGGTGGCGGATTCTGGCAATGACCGGATCCAGAAATTCGACGGTAATGGAAAATTGTTGATGAGTTTTGGAACATCCGGTAGTACCCGTCCCCCTTATTTGCCGGGAGAATTTAAAACTCCGAGCGGGGTGGCCATCGATACGGAGGGTTATATTTGGGTCGTGGATACCGGCTCTCACCGGATTCAAAAGTTTGACCCGGATGGAGATTTCTTTCTTGAATTTGGTGGTGAGGGTTGGGGACAAGACAAGTTTTATATGCCTGAGGAGATTGTCGCGGAATCTACCGGAACCATCCTCGTTGCGGATACTTCCAACCATTGCGTCAAAAGGTATGATAACGATGGCGAATTTATTCTCAGTTTCGGGTTTGCCGGGAATTTCGATGGTTTCATGAAATTTCCCATTGGTTTGGCGTTGGACCGGGAAGGAAATATTTACGTGGCCGACCGGGACAATCAGCGTATTCAGATTTTCAATGAGGATGGACAATTTCTGTCCAAGTTTGGGGAATATGGATTTGAGCCAGGCAGATTGAATTTTCCAACCGGAATTGCCGTGCGCCGGGATGGCACCATCATTGTGGCCGAAAAAAGCCAGAATCGGCTCCAGCTTTTTGAACGAGAGGGGCATTCCGTCGACATTATTGGTGAATCGGGTAAGCGGGATGGTCAGTTCAACTGTCCGTGCTCTGTGGTGGAAGACCCTTATGGATATGTGTTTGTGGTCGATACTTTGAACCAGCGAATCCAGAAGTTTGACCCGGACCTGAACTTCATCTCCAAATGGGGCATAGTAGGAAAAGAGCCGGGACAGTTTTATAATCCATCTGGCATTTGCCTGTCTTGGGAGCCAGACTGGGCACCGCAGGAAGAGTAGACATTTTTATTACCTGACTTTTAGGAAACCCATGATGATTGTAAAAAACATGACTCGGCTTTTCCACCCGGTTATTCAATCCCTTTGGGTTGCTTTTTTATTGTTGGCAGTGTGTGGGCCAGGTTCGGCACTGGCTGATCCTGACAACAGTGGCACCGATGAGATTTTTGGTGGCCAGATTCTTTCGCTCACCGCGAAAAAACCGCCATTGAAGCCTTCTAATGATCCGAGATTCCAGGATAATAAAGACGGGACCGTTACGGACTTGAAAGAGGGATTGATGTGGAAGCAGATTGATATCTATCAGGAAAAAAAGATTTGGATCAACTGGGAGGACGCACAAACTTTCCTGGAAAAATTCAATAAGGATGCCTTTGCCAGTTTTTCGGACTGGCGCCTGCCGACCCGCAAGGAATTGGAGTCCCTCTATGAGGAGAATAAGGACATTCCCTGGAAATACTATTGGACCGAAAATGTGATTCATATTGATCCCATCTTCGGTTATTCCAGTTGTTGTTTCTGGTCCAGCGAGCTTTATAAGGACAAGTATGCTTGGGGGTTTAACTATATCCGTGGCAAAAGCTACCCCAGTATGAAAGGGGGGCCGAGCCTGTCTTTGTCCACTGTCAGGCCGGTTCGAGTGGTATTGAAATAAAAAATTGCACGCTAAAGGGCTATAGGTTGGGTTGAAGAGGTAAGGCTATGATAAATATTTTCGCCGAAGCCAATTGCAATCGTTATGTGCGCGATGAATGTCAGTATTGTCATGTCTACGAACCGCTTAGCCAGATATCCAAGAGCGATTGGCATTTAATGCCGGAGCAGGCTCAAATCATGGTGAATAAAATTCTCCAGATGGAGATATTCCATGAGTTGGCCAAGAGAGAAATTAATCTGACTGGCGGGGAGCCTTCACAAAACCCTCATATCGTTGAAATTTTTAAAATCTTCAGGAAACTGACGCCAAACGTACGGATTCATACCAACCTGGACATAAATTCAGAAAAATCTCAGCGTTGGCAAAGATTGGTTGAAATTATGAAATTCTCCGGACGTGTGGACTTCACTTTGTACCCAACTGTTTGGGAGTCGCGACAAAAACCACTTCTTATTAAAATTCTGGGACTTCAAAACGAATTGATCGTCAACATGATCTTTGAAAAAGTGTCGGACTTGTTGAATCAGTTTAAAACTTTGATCACGTTTTTTGGGGAACAGGAAAAGAAATTTCAGTCCGTCTTGTCCTTGCTTGGAACATATCAAGCGAAGCTTGAAAGTCTGTTGGGAGAGAATCCTGAATGTAATGAAAGGGCATTTTTAAAGCATATGGAAGGTGTTGAAAATTATACTTGTACGGAAAATTTTACTTTTGGGATGAATATGATCCCGGGATTTTATGTGAATAAAAATGGGGAGCGAGCCATGAATGCTCAGCCTTTTCCCAAGGATATTAACTTGCTGGAATGTACCATTCCCCGTGGTACGATTGAAATTATTACGGTTCAGCAAACTGGGGAAATAACCCCTTGCTGTGATGTTGGCAACCTGAAGTGTCAGCCCAAGTTTGGCAATCTCTTGATGGATTCGCCAGCAGAAATTATGAGCCAGTTAGAGGTGTCCCGGAAAAAGATGGTTTCAGGTACTTTAAAAAATCAGCAAAACATGAACAATGGTAAAGCAGGAGAATGGGTGGAAGAAGGAATTCCCCCTTACTGTGTTTGATTATGAGTGAAGACGAAAAAGAACCGGAATCTGATTCCTTGAAAGAAGAATCAAACTCCGAAGATGTGGCCAACGTGGAACCGGTGGAAAATGTCCCTTCCCAGCTTGAGGCTGGGGAGCCTGAAGATTCTGTCGAGGAGTTCGACGAGGAGGAAGAAGAGGTTGAGTTTGATCTGGAAGCCCAGATAGAAGAGTTCAGGCACCAGATTGAGGAAGACCCGGACAACTGCGTTCATCATTACAATCTGGGCGAAGCCCTGGCGGAATTGGGGCAGTTGGAAGAAGCTCAGGAAGCTTTTGAACAGGCATTGTTACTGGATGAAAACCAGGCATTCAGCGCCATCATTCATTTTGGGATTGGCAACCTTTATTACCATCAGTTAATGTCGGGGATTCAATCCACAGTGGTAAAAAGTTCTGTGGGTCTGCATTCCCAACACAGGGCGGGGAATACGATTTCCTCGGTGAATGATGACGATTATTCTATTCCTCTGCGCGAGTTTGAGGCAGCTATGCAGGATATTCCAAGTTTGCAGGCGGATGAAGAAATTATGGAATACATCAGCCAGAACGTGCCTCAGCAAATAGCCACGGTTTATTACAAGTGGGCCTCGGACTTGTTTGACAAGGCACGGCAAATTGATAACTATGGCGATGAAGTCAAGGACATCAAGCAGGGATTGAGGCACTTGAAAAAAACAATCGGTATCGATCCTAATCACTCACAGGCCAACCTGATGGTCAAATATGGGAAAAAGATGCTGCAGGAGGGTTTCAGCATCTATGATGAATACGGGTTTGTAGCTAAGGAAATCCAGGGCACCGGGTGACCAAGAGATTCCTGTCGGGAGCGTAATATGCCAAATATAGATGAATTGATCCGGGATCGATTGAGCAAGGACGGACAAGTGCTGAACTTGAAAGCCCAGTTCTTGCGAGAGGTGGGCGCGATAGAGCTAGTCCAGAAAGAAAGTTTGAAAGAACTCCGGGCCCTGGACCTTTCGCAGAACGGCATTGGAGATGAAGGGGTCAAGGCTCTTGCCCAATCAACAGTGCTGGTCAATTTAAGAAATCTTAATTTAGCTTCAAACAGTATCACTGATATCGGTGCAAAATATCTTGCCACATCGAAACATTTGACCAAACTTCGCAGTTTGCAGTTGGTGGTCAATGACATTTCTGAGCAAGGTGAAAAAATGCTCAGAAATTCTACGGACTTGTTAAGTCTGACATCCTTGAAGTTCAGAGTTTAAAAGGAGATTGCTAATTTATTCGAACATTTTCTCTGGTGGGCAAAGAGTTATCCCGGCTTGATGAGCCTTTGCTATCTGCCCCCCGGCGGCTCGCCGGTAGCCAAAAGACAAAAAATAGCGACATCCAATGCAAAAGTTAAGAACTCAACAGGGCTGGGGCCGGGATTTTATCTTTCACAAGGCATTGATACTTAAGGAGTTTTTCTCCCCGGTTTGTGGCGGATATTAAAGGCTTGACTTCCTGTGGGGGGTTTGATATTTTCAGGCCACCCTAGCCAGACCCTGATGGTTTTGAGGGGAAAGTCCGTCGTTTTGCTATAGGAGTAATTGCAGTGGAACTACGGAACTGAAGGTATTGAGCACAAATCGCCGAAGAGGTTGATGAATTATAAAGTTTATAAGTTGTTTCGGGTTTTACCTTTAATCAAGCTTCGAAAAAGGGGGAGCACATGAGAAAGACTTTAGTAGCGTTAATGGCAGTATTTTTTGTATTTTCCATTTTTTCCGTTACCATTGCCAGCGCAGGCGTTTCCACCATCGCCGCTGGGAAATCCAGCGTTTGTATAAGGGCCGGTTGGAATATTGTCAACCTGAGCGAAGACAAGGAAACAACGGTACACATCAATGTTGGCCCCATTGGGTATTCATGGAACAAGAATTTTGACCGGACACTGGCTCCAGGAGGATTTTTAAGTCATGCTTCGCAGCCGAAATCCACCTTTGATAATAAAGGTCCGGGACCTATCCAGTTGAACTGTCAGAAGCGAGACAGCCAAGCGCTCCATGACTGGAAAATAGATCCTGGTGCTCAGACTACCTATCAGGTCAATTACCATCTGGACCATGTAACACCCAGCACCTATATTGAGCCGGGTATGGGCCAGCCGGAAGGTACCGAGCGCGGTCTCTTCAGCGTAAGGGGTGGTATGGATGCCTCTGGTAGTGGTGGTACGCAGAACGAAGCCTCACGTTAAGCTTAGTTTTAATTATTATGCCGGGGGGCTTAAGGCCCTCCGGCATTTTTTTTGATTTTTGTCTGATAGGAAGAATAAAATACGGATATCAACGGATTTAGATTAGAGAAACTATGAGCGCAAACAGGTTAGTAGATAATGGGGATGGCACAGTTTCCGATGCGCTGACCCAATTGATGTGGATGCAAAACGACTCCTATGTGGACCTGTTGAAGTTCCTCAGTTACAGAGCGGCTTTAAAATATTTGCATAAAAAAAATGAGGGGTCTTTTGCAGGCTACAACGACTGGCGGCTGCCCAATAAAAGGGAGGCGCACTCCCTTTTTGATAGAGATAAATCCCTGACTGACAAGTACGGCATGGTCATACATCTTGATCCTGTATTTACCGAGGGTTGTGGGTTCGATACCTGGACCAGTAATACACGGGGTAAGATCACCGCTTATTGCTATTCTTTTAACAGCGGTACAGGTGGGCATAAGGAAGTCGATGATATCCTCAATACCAGTGCTCGTCTGGTGCGCGGGGAATTTGATAATTCGAAAACCAAGATTGGCGCTGTGCCCCAAGTCAGAGATATGATTACCCAGGGGGGCGGTTGGCGATAACCAAAGGGCCAGCGAGTCGCCGGGGGCAAACTGCAATGTCTTGGTTTTGCCCTCGCAGGGCATACGTGATGTCCTCTTCATTAGTCTTTACCCGTTCCGGGCATGCGTGGTATTCAACCCCGGAACGGGTAAAGGCAAATGAAGTAAATATCACATGCGGCAAACGTTTATTCGGCCTAACGGGCCATTGCTGCCCCACGCCTAGTGTTTGCCTTAGAGAAAATCACCATAAATAACATCCCCTGAAAATCTTTGGGTTCAATGGGTTTGCAAAAGGGTTTTATAGGGATGCGGGCAGTGGTCTGTTTATCCGTGGGACTTGGAATTTTCCTTTGGAAATTCAGCGGTTTCCGAACAAAGAGTTTCTTGAATTTGGCTTGAAAACCCGGTGTTCGGGTGGTATTTTAATAAAAACTAAACATTTATTGAGTTTATTCATTTAGGTGCAAGAGAGAAACACTCTTCTCCTGGTCTCATTTTTTAGGTCAAAATTTGTCTTGCAGTTTCCGCTGGTGGGATAGGGAAATATTCAACCGGGGCTGAATGAATGAGCGGGAATTATAAGAGTGTTTTTTATTTTGCTGATAAGTTCGAGGTTTGGTTATGGTGGAATCAAAAACCAATTGGGTCAAAAAAGATAATGGTACGGTAGAGGACCCGGAAAATGATGTGATGTGGGTGTTGAGGGATTCCCGGCAGGAATTGGGAAAATGGCTGAACTGGGAGGAAAGCACTGCATATGTAAAGGCCTGCAATGAGCAAAATTATTTGGGTTTTAACGATTGGAGGCTTCCCACCAAAAGTGAAGTGCGTTCTTTATTCCGGCACCAAAATGAATACCGGGAAGTGTTCTTGAACTTACCCAAAAAACCGGCACGTCGGGTTTCCAATTACCAGGCGGGTGGAGAAACCTGTGTGTGGACATCTGAAACTCGCTACGATTCTTATGCGTGGAAAAGCTATTTCCCTATTATGAAAGAGGTTTGTGTGGACCAGACGGTGTCCACCACCGGTACTTCGGTGCGCATGGTAAGGGATCTGGATTGATAATTTTTTCCCGGGAAAGTTGAGGTTTAAAATGGCTGAAGATGAAAACCCAAGCACATCTGATGAAGGTGTAGATCCTGAAATTATTGAGGATGAGCTGGAGACAGAGTGGATTGGTGAGGAGGAATGGGGCGAAGAGGAAGAAGCAGAGGAAGAAGCAGATGCAGCTTTAGCTGAGGAAGAACTTCCGAATTATGTCGATAATGGCGATGGAACTACCAGCGATACCCATTCTAACCTGATGTGGAAAAAAGATGATTCTTACAAGGAGTTCGGTTATGGAATCACCTGGTTTGAGGCCCATGATTATTGCGAAATGCTGAATGACAAAAAATTCGCCGGATATGATGATTGGAGGCTGCCCGGCATCGAAGAATCCAAAAGTCTTTTTTCGTTTGTTCAGTCAAATAGTGATAAGGACGGTGCGGAGATCCATATTTCAGATTTGTTTGAAACGGGAGGCGGTCACAATACCTGGACCTATGAAGAAAAGCCGGACTACCAGCAATATGCGCAAAAATTCAGTTTCGTGACGGGTAACGATATATGGGAGCATAAGGACAACGAATATTCTCATTGTCGGGTTACCCGTGATGTGGTTCAAGATGAATGGGAACCGGAGTGGCGCAAAGATACCAAAACTTTCGAACGTTAATTTTGGCCCTGGTTTTGATGGCAATGTGATTGGAGTGTTATGGACCATTATATGATTTTTGGCAAGGATGATTGCCCTCATACCCAGAAAGCCCTGAACAGTTTTAAAAAGCAGCACAGGTCTTTTGTTTACATTAATGTTGATAAAGACCCAGATGGATTAAAGAGATTACTGGAATATTCCAATGACCAGTATGTGGTACCGGTCATTGTCAATATCGATGAAGACAGTGTGGAAATAGGATATACCGGCGACTAAAGATTACAGGGTTTTATAGAAGGGCATCTCTGAAAATTGTTTTTGGCCATGAGCGGCCCTTATAAAATAAGGGGTGCGAGTTGCCTTAGAGAAAACTATCGAATAAATAGAGATCTCCTGAAAAACGATCCCGAATTTTCAACCTGCCGATTTGGTCGGCAATTTAAGAAATAGAAAAAAATGACAGAAAAACTTCCCCAAAAGGTAGAACGGGCACCGGTCAAACAGGATGAGAAACCTAAACGGTATGTGGAGAAAGGCCGTGATGTTATTTTTGATAATAAAACCCGTGTTTACTGGATGAAAAAGGATTCCTGGCAGGACAAGGGCAAGTTTTTCAACTGGCATGAAGCGGTGGAATATTCTGATAGAAAGAATTTAAGAAAAATTGGCGGATTTAATGACTGGCGGTTGCCCAGTGAAGATGAAATCTCATCGCTTTATGATGAATCATGTGAAAACCCGGGAAAAGGGGGTGTGATCCTTCATCTTGACCCGGCATTTCCGGAGGGTGCGTTTAAAACCGCATGGGTTGCCGGGGATACTTCTACCCGCAGGCCAAGGTTTGACTACAGCGAAGGCAAAATCGTCAATGCTGAAGAATATAGCTTTGGCTCGGTTCGTATCTGTAGAAAGGATCAGGTTATAAGAGACCATACCCGAAAGTAGGATTATGACAGATACCAAATTGGAAACCCATTATGCGGATAACGGAGATGATACCGTTACCGATCTGAAGCACAACCTCATGTGGATGAAGAAGGATACCTGGGTCACCTTGGGGCGTTTGATCACCTGGCATGAAAGCCTGGAGTTGGCGCGTAAAATGAATGAGGAAAAATTCGCTGGATATAACAATTGGCGTATTCCTTCCGCTTCTGAAGTCAAATACCTTTTTCATCCATCCGCTAGCAATACAGATGTGGAAGGTTGTGAAATCCATGTCGACCCTGTTTTTACTTCTGGCTGCGGATTCACCACTTGGACAAGCCAAACCCGTGGTGCCAAGGCCGCTATGGCGTACGACTTGCGGTCCGATTTTGAATTCTGGTTGGCCAAGGAAAACGATGGTTTCCCCAGTGCGGTGCGCCTGGTTCGGGGCAATGTCGAAGAAGACGAGGACCCGGATTTTGTCCGCATGGTCCTCCATAAAGACGGCACGATAACTGATCACAAGACCGGCTTGATGTGGAAAGCGGTGGACTCTTATGTGGATCTGGACAAGTGGGTGAGTTGGGATGAGGCGAAAAACTATCTGCACCAATTAAACCGGACGCGGTTTGCCGGTTATCAAAACTGGCGCATGCCCACACGGAAGGAAGCGCAGGCAATTTATGATGCTTCGAATCCTGTTACGGACAATTATGGCGATACGGTATTTTTGGCTAAAGGTTTCCCCCCTGGATGCGGTTTGACCTGTTGGACAAAAACGTTAAATAAGTCTGACAAAGCACTGGTTATTCGGTTCCATTTTTATAATGGAGATTATAAATGGCACCAAGTGGGTTTACGCAGTCATGGCGTTCGTGCGGTCCGGAACCCTGAGAGTGATTCATAAAGACAGCATACTATGGGTGAACAGGATTCGGAGCAAGCGGGTGGGCGATTTATAGAAGGGGACAGTGAAACCATTATTGATGGTGCAAAACGCTTGGTCTGGCTAAAAAAAGATACCTGGCAAATGGCGGGAAAATGGATGGCCCAGCGCCAGGTTATAGAGTTCGCTGGAAGCCTTAACCGTAAGCGGTTCGCCGGATTTTCTAACTGGAGGCTTCCTACAACAAGCGAGGCTAAAAGCCTCTTCGATAAGAAACAGAAAAACTCTGATAATATGGGCCAGGTGATTTACTTGTCCGATTTGTTTGAGCCGGGATGTGGGTTTCTGTGCTGGACCAGCGATGTGCGGCATAATATACAAGGTGTGCGCCTGAATTTCCGCAAAGGAGTTACCATTTATGACGATATTTTTCGCGTGTCGAGAGGGGCTTCCAGATTGGTCCGTGATATTGAAAAGGACGATTGAAAATTAACATCAGCGGTGAAGTGGGAGAACTGAATTTGGAATTGCAAGAACGATTTATTGATAATGGCGATGGAACGATTACCGACCTTGAAACCAAACTGATGTGGAAGCAAACAGATTCCTTTCAGGATACTAGTAAGTGGGTCAATTGGTATAGAGCAATGGAATATTTACAGGAATTAGGAATCGAAAAGTTTGCGAGTTATGATGATTGGAGAATGCCGAACTTGGAGGAGGCGGAAAGCCTTTATGATGAAAACCATGTCAATCACGATATGGATCGCATGGACATTTTTATAAGCTCGGTTTTTTCGCCCGGTGGAGGTTTCACTACATGGACCTCAAATGAGTTGCCGCATGCGACTGCCGCAATCTTTTATTACCGTTATGGGCACGCGAACTCAAATCATAAGGAAGATATTACCAAAGATTCGGTTCGTGCGGTCCGGGATGTCGAAAAACGTGAAAAAGAAAAAGGTATATTATTTAAACATCCGGGTTTTTCAATTTCTCCTCTTCCCCGCTAAGTAACAAAATTGAACAGGATTGGGTTTTTAAACTTTTGCCTTATTTAAACAAATAGAACCGGATGACCTGAAATAACTAGTTGAAAGGAGTTTGTCATCGAAGGATATATAGTAATCAATCTACAGGAGAGTGAAAACTCGAAAATGACGTATCGGTTCGAGGAAGAGGACTACCGGAATACTTATGTTCTGGAGGACTTTTATCACACCCATCCTTTTGCTGATTATACCTATGTTGTGGTGCGTCTTCGCGATGAGGATAATGCGGAAAATGCTTTTGCTTTCCAGTTTAATTTCAATAAAACTTTTAATCCTCTT
>CATMOP010000029.1 GCA_950072225.1 uncultured Nitrospina sp. | reverse complement strand
TTTCTTTTTCGCCACCTTCTTGGCGGACTTTTTTGCAGATTTCACGGTTTTCTTAGCTTTTACTTTCTTTTTCGCCACCTTCTTGGCGGACTTTTTTGCAGATTTCACGGTTTTCTTAGCTTTTACTTTCTTTTTCGCCATCTTTTTCTTTGTGGCCTTTTGTTTTGTTGCCATTGCCGAATCTCCTATGTGAGGAACTCTAAAATGAATTCATTCGGGCAGGTAACTCAAAAGCTTGGTATTTTACCCAAGTCTGGATAAAAATTGTTAGAACTTTAGCATTTGGAAAAATAAAGTACAACAGTTAATTGCCTAGAAGGCATTAAAAACTGCAGACTTTTTAAAAAGTCCAAGGCAACGTCATTTTAAGTGTTTCGGTTGCATTCAGCATTGGCGGAAAATAAGGCGAAAACAGGAAGTCCTTTATTCAATTTCATAGTCCACAACAATGGATGAAGAGCAAAGGGACCGCATTTTTTCTACAACGGGTAGGTGGTTTTTATGGCCCGCATAGGCTTTTAATCCCTCGTGGTTGTCAAAAAAAGCTGTAAGGAAAATATCATAGCTTCTTTCCGAACTTAAAAAATCGGCTCCTATTTCTATAAACTTCAGGGTTTCAATATTTCCCCGCAGGCTATTGAGAGTGGCGACGGCCTGGTCCAGGTTTTCCGAATTCTTTTCTGCAAGTTTGAACATAACAATATGTTTGACCATGAACTACTTCCTCCATCTGGTGGATTTTTAAAAAGGTATTAAAAGCTTTTCATTTTTAGGACCTGTTGCTCAGGGAATTGTGGAACTATGTTTGTGCTATAGTGCCAGTCTGCATAATGTAAACGGGAAATTATATATGTCATGGTGGATGGGTGCAGGTTTGGGTTTTTTACGAGGCGGTCCTTTAGGTGCCGTTGTTGGAGGTACTATTGAACATTTTCTTGGTAAAAAACTCCAGAAAAAATTGCAGGAAAGCTTGCCCGGCATTATCCATCAGGGCGAATTTATTTCATGTCTGGTTGTCATTCTAACTCGTGTGGGTATGGAATCGGGGCCCCTGGGCCCAAAAAAAGTTGGAGTGATACATAAATTCTTTATGAAGAACCTGGGCTATAGTTCCTCGGATTTAAAACATCTTGATCGGTTGATGGAGGAGGTCCAATCCAAAAAACCCGATATTGACCGGTTTGTAGAGGAATATAAAAAATCTTGCCGAGATAATTATAATCTTTTGCTTCTCGCCCTGTGCTATCAGATTTCCTTAATTGAGAATGTTCTGAGTGATGAGGCCCAATCCATGATAAAAAATATTGGATTGATATTAGGGGTGTCCTATGACAAACATAACGAAGTCAGGGAGAAGTACTCACTCCATCCCTTTAAAACCCCTTACCATATTTTAGAGCTTTCTTCCAATGCCTCGAATGATGAAATCAAAAAAGCTTACCGAAAAATGGCCAGTAAATATCATCCTGACCGGGTTTCCAGAGAGGATGAAAAGACGGTTCAGAGGGCTCACATGAGGTTTCTTGAAATTCAGTCTGCTTATCAGGAACTGGGAAAGGTCAGGAAAATTTAAGGGGCCGAAGCTTCTTTATTAGTATTAGTTTCCTGTGTGGGATCCAGCTTGCGGATGATAAGGGCCTGTATTTTACGTTTACTGGCTTCTTTAACCGTTATTCGATAGAGCCCGACCACAACCTGGTCACCTGGGTTTGGAATTCTTTCCAGCCTGTCAATGGTCAAACCCGCCAGTGTCTCGAAGTCTCCACCTGGAATATCCCAGTTTAGGCTGTCATTGAGAACGCTTATTTCAGTACTCCCATCCACAAGGTATCCACCATCTGCGTAATGTTCGTAGGTTCTCTCGGGTTTGTCGTACTCATCTTCGATCTCTCCGACAATTTTTTCAAGCAGATCTTCAATCGTTATCAATCCGATACATCCTCCATATTCGTCCACCACGATGGCCATATGCAAGCCTCTTTGCTGGAGTTCCTTGAGGAGGTCATCAATTTTTTTATTAGGGGGAATATAGTAGGCTGGCCGGATGAGACTGGTAATTGGGGTGTTGTCAACAGGCTGGTCAAGTAGGTCGAAGGTATTTAAAATTCCGATAAGGTTATAGATTCTTTCATGAAAAATAGGCATTCTGGAAAAACCGGAGTCGTTTGCGACATCATGAGCCTCCGTCAGTGTAGCGGTATCTTTTAGGACGGTCATTTGAATGAGGGGTACCATGCAATGTTCTGCCCGAAGTTCTCCGAAATTGAATATGTTATGAATAATTTTCTTTTCCGTCACTCCCAAATCCACGGTCTGCGATTCCAGACTCAAAACTTGTCGAAGTTGATCCCGGCTAAAAGTCTTACGTTCTTCGGCGGAGGCCAACTGCACCTGACTGGTAAATTTTGCGGATGCTTTTGATAGCCAGGTTATAAACGGAGACAGGATCTTGAAGAAAAAAATCAACGGATAAACCATGAGTAACATGATGGAATCTGCACGGTGCTGAAATATGACTTTTGGAATGATTTCTCCCCCAAAAAATATCAGGGGTGAAATAATTATCATGGCCATCCATTCTCCGGAATCTCCGAAATGGGTGACCATGAAAGCGGTAAATATAGCCGTGCTGGCCACCATCGCCAGATTGGTTCCCAGTGAGGTTGTGGTGAAGAGCCGCTCGGGATTCTCGAGCAATTTCAAGATAGACCGGGCAGCTGAATTTCCATCTTCGGCCAGTTGTTTCATTTTTATCCGGTTTACAGAAACCATGCCGATTTCAGAACCGGAAAAAAACGCTTCCATCAGTATTCCCAGAAATACCAGTATGAGGGTTGTCGCGAAATCCATTAGTCGTTCTGAGCCTTATCGTGTTCCTTTTCAGACAATGGAAGGGAAGGAGGGCTCAAAAGGGTAAGGTGGAGACTCAAGATTCTTGATCCCTTCATTTTTTCGACACGAAATTTAAACCTGTCAACGGTGGTCGATTCGCCCGAACGTGGGATTCTTCCAAATAGTCCAAAAACATAACCGCCGACCGTGTCGTAATCATTTTGAGGCAAATCGCTCTGAAAATGTTCATTGTATTCTGCCAGGCTGTATGTGCCCAAAATGCGAAATTGGTTTTCATTAAGTTTTTTCAATGGGAGTTCTTCCTGCCGCATTTCACTGTCTATTTCACCGACCAGTTCCTCAACTATATCTTCCAGCGTGACCAGCCCGCAAACGCTTCCATACTCATCCAGGACAGTGGCCATATGCCGTTTCAGTTTCCGGAACTCTTCAAGCATTTCCTTGATCTTTTTTGACTGCGGAACCGAAATGGTGGGATGCAGAATACTTTTCAAGTTAACTTTTTCCCGCGGCAAATGTTTAAGCCGTGTCAGGTCCTTGGTAAATAGAATTCCAAGAATCTCTTTTTCACCGACCCCGTATACCGGAACTCGGGAGTAAAAATTTTCTATAATCCGGGGCAGTATGTCATCCAAGCTGTCCTCAATATTTACGGTGAACATATCAATTTTCGGAGTCATGATTTCCTCCACAGTCGTATCACCAAACTCAATAACATTCTGGATCAACTCCCGTTCATCGGAATCGATAACGCCTTCCCCTTCGCCCACCTGAACCATGGTCCGGAATTCCTCATCGGTAATGGTGGATTTTTTAACGCTCTGAGGTAATATTCCCATGGCTCCTATGATCTTTTCTGTCCATACAGTGAAAATTTTCTGGGCGGGTTGAACAAGTTTGGCAAAACCTTTTAAAGGATATGCTGAAAACAAGGCATAGGGTTGGGCAAATTTAATTGAAATGCTCTTTGGGATGATATCTCCGAAAATCAGTAGGAGCATAGTGCTGAACCCAATTGCTATGCCCACACCGATACTTCCAAACATGCTGATGGCAACGGAGGTGACCACGACAGATATGGCAATGTTGACAAACTCGTTGCCGATATAAATAGTGATGAGTAGTTCGCGCGGTTTATCTAGGAGGGAATTTACCAGTCGCCCTAAGCGTCCTTTTTTCTCTGACATCTCGTTGAGTTGAAGTGAGTTTAGAGAGAAATAGGCGACCTCACAGGCAGAAAAAAAGGCCGAACACAGAAGTAGAAACACTAGTAACAGTGAACGGGTAAATAATGAATCGTCCAAAATTTTTAAGAAACCTCAAGCTTGGCTGGCGCTTATAAATCGAATAGCTGTATAACTCGATTTGGCAATTTGCAAGTCTGGGAAGGGGAAAACAATTTATTGAATTTAAAAATGATTGAAGCCTGCTGACTCCGGAAGAAATTCATTTCTTCCATCACTCTTTTCAAGTAATACTTTCTTTGGTTTGAGAGCGATCTCCCCGATTTGCGTAACAAGCGCTTTGGCCTTTAAAAACTGCCTCTTTAAATTTTTAACACCATCAGGTGGTAAAGTAAATAGTAATTCATAATCCTCTCCCCCATTTAAGAGGAATGGAAAAGGATCAACCTGGTTCCTGTTGCAGGTGCGTGAAAACTCCGCGGATCGGGGAAGCCGGTCTTCCTGAATCCGGGCACCTACCTTGGAGGATTTGCAAATATGGTAAAGGTCCTGAACCAGCCCATCGCTAATATCTATCATTGAGGTAATATTTATCTTGGAACGGGCCAGGATGCCGGCTTCCCGGACTCTTGGTGTCGGGTCCATGTGTCTCCCAATCAGGAATTTGTGATCTTTGGACGAAGCTCTTCGTTGCTTTTTGTTTAACAGTTCCAAACCAAGACTTGAATCGCCCAGTGTTCCTGTCACGAAAATGAGATCACCCTGCCTGGCACCCTGGCGGGTGAACACACGCCCAGGGTTTACTTCACCTATAATTGAAACATTTATGAAAAAACATTTGGGGGAAGAGACGGTATCTCCACCGGCAAGTTCCACCTTGAATTGATTACATATGGAGTTAAACCCGGAATAAAGCCTGTCCAGAAAAGATACTGAAATCTTTTTCGGAATGCCAAGTGTCACCAGCACTCTTTTGGGCGTCCCCCCCATGGCCGCGATGTCACTGAGGCTGACAGACAAGGCTTTTCGACCAAGTGTTTCAGGAGTTGTTGTGGAAAGTTTAAAATGGATGTCCTCGACCAGTGCGTCTGTGGAGATGACTTCATTCGCCCCTGATTTAACAGGGTAGACCGCACAGTCATCGCCGATACCCAGAACAGTATTGGATGCGCGGAACTTTAAGCGCGAAGAAAGACGATGGATGAGCTCGAATTCACCCAGTTCTTTTATTTTGCTCATAAACGTTGGATTTAGTTATTAGGAGCTGGATAGCAATCTTATATTACCAAAAGGAAAACTAAAAGCCACGTAGGCAATTTTTGCTCCTATTGTGGTTTTAGCAAATCCCGGGTCAAGGAATCGATATCGAATTTTTTTTCAATTTTAATGGAAACCTTGTTTCCTTCCTCTAAACCGGCACTTTTGATGTCCTGAATATTGCAGGTCAATTCCAGATGTTCTCCGGTTTCCGCGATCCAGATAGTGAGTTCCCGAAACTGGTCGGCTTTATTGGGGGGAGTATTAACTTCCGTGATTTCTCCTTCTAACAGAATCATTGCTTCCTTTCTGCAACCTGTGGGATTGCTTCAATTATGCTGAACAACTGGTTTGCTGGCCAAGAAATGTTTCCGGAGTATCCTGTGCATAATACTCAGAGTCGATTCCATATTTCTCAAAAACTTCCGGTTGGTCTTGAAAGGGGTTCTCAAGAAGGATTCTGAGGCGTGTTATTTCAGAAAAATCCGCTTCCTTGAGCGCTTTGTCTAGAGCCGTTTGAATCAAATGATTTCTCAAAATAAATTTTGGATTGCTGGAATCCATTTGTATTTTTCTTTCTTCATGGCTTATGCCTTCGCGCTGGGCCAGTTCAAGGTAATGGTTCAGCCAGGGCTTCAATTCATCACTGCCATTGTTGTTCTCCAAATGTGGAATGCCGGGGTAGTCCGCAAGAGACCTGAAGAAATTTGTGTAGTCCAGTTGGTGGTTCTGTAATAGCTGGAACATTCTTTGAACCAGTTGCGTGAACTCCGAGTCCAGAATAGCGAGTCCTAGTTTTTTGCCCATTTCTTCACGGTAGAACCGATTGAAAAGCGGTTGGTATTGTTGAATTTCTTCCTCCAGTTTTTCAGGGCCAACCAAGTGGACGAGAGGTTTGGCTAATTTATTGAGATTCCAGAAACCTATTTCGGATTGCTGGTTGTATGCGTATCGACCGTGCGTGTCGGAATGATTGGGCGTGTGATTGGGAATAAATCGGTCCATAAACCCATAGGGGCCGTAGTCAAAAGTGGTGCCGGTGATGGTCATGTTGTCGGTGTTCATCACTCCATGGATGAATCCCACCGATTGCCATTTAGCGATAAGTTTTGCGGTGCGTTGGATGGTGCGTTGAAAAAATATTCGATACCGGTCGGTTTCCTGAATAATGTCTGGGTAATAATTTTGAATGGAAAACTCCAACAGCCGTTTCACATTTTCGCCCTGCCCGGTGTAATGAAAAAACTCGAAACTGCCAAACCGGATATGTGTGTCGGCGATCCGCACCAGTATTGCCGCCAATGCCGGTTTTTCCCGGTATATCAGTTCGCGGATTCCAATTACTGCCAACGAACGGGTGGTGGAAATTCCCAGTCCATTTAAAGCTTCGCTGGCTAGATGCTCGCGGATGGAAGACTGGAGAGTGGCCCTTCCGTCAAAACCTCGGGCAAAACGGGTGGGACCGGCACCCTTCAGGTGAATATCCCACATTTCCTGTTTCTTGTTCTGAACCTCTCCCAGTAAGAGTCCCCGTCCGTCCCCCAGTCTGGGATTGTAAGAACCGAACTGGTGGCCCGAATAAGCCATAGCCAGGGGCTGGGCACCCTCCAAAGGGCAGTTTCCGCTAAAACGATCCAAAAAATCCTTGTTCCCGCCATCCTCAGGGGCCAGGTCTATCAGTTGTGCAGCTGAGGGGGAAAAATCAACCAGATAGGGGTCAGTCACCGGATCGGGAGTCTTGGCCTGATAAAACTCAGGTCCCAGTTCGATAAACCGGTTGCGAAAATTCAGGTTTCTGGAGTCAGTCAAAGGATTAATTTCAGGGCGAAGTTTTGGCTTAAGTTTCTGTAAAAATTAATGGTTCAGTTATGTGGATGGGGAAAGATGGGATGGGGATTCTTTTTTTCTTTCACTCGGCGTGGGGCCAGTGTGCCATCGCTTTTTGGCGAGCAATCATTCTTTTGGGCTCAACAAGCCATTGCCATCTGTCTCCCTTGCGTGATATCTCTCTTCACTTGTCTTCATGCCCCGAAGGGGTACTAAGGGGCGGGCCGAGTGGACTTTATTCCACATCCTGTACCAGCCATGAATGCGGTTTTTCCTGAGTGGTGTGGAACCAAAAAACGGCATTGATATTAAAATGCACCAGCCAGGCAGCGCCTTCCCCTTGCTGACAGATTTTTTTCTGATATCGGTCTTCTATGGTTGACAACTGATCACAGGTAGTGGTGGTCCAGTAGTAATGGCCGAGGCCATCATCAAAGATAGGGTTGATCCATGCCTTTTTTCCGCTGGCGTTAATGATGCGCTCGGAATAAATAAGAGTTTTTAATTCCGGCAGGGTAGGCAAGCGCCAATCGGAACTTCCCGCAAAGGTTTCTGTTGCCGCAAAAGCCTTGGAATCTTCTAATTTTAATTTGTTTATGACGCCCTTTTTAATCCAACGCAGTTTATTCACGGTGTCCGTCACCGTTCCATCGCCGTTGTCAACAAAGTGGGCATCAGGAAGTTCTTCAAGAACGGCTTCATTGACATTTCGGCATTCCTTTAGTTGAGCCCCCGAGCCTGGGCATTGGTTCAGGATGGAGAAGTGGTCCATCTTTTTCATCATTTCACAAATATCGGCCGGCTTGCATTTGGCAAAGGAAGGAATCGCCTGGGTTAACAAAACGATTAACGTCAAAAACACGATCCGCATATCAAACTCCTGGTTCGGAATAATTTTACTGGACAAAGAAACGGCAAAACCGGCGGAGAGCCTCCGCTGGCAACTAGCCTGGCGTTAACTGCGCACAAAGATTCTAGATAGTCTCCACAGCTAGTGGGAGGATACTATAAATTGTAAACTCAAGGAAACATAAAAATTGGTGCCTTGATTTTTGCCGGGGGAGCCGTTGGTTTTAATCAACGCCGGTGATTCGATCCAGTTCCATGAAAGCTTCTTTGCCTTTCATGGCAAGAAAATAATCCGTATTGACAATGCGGTTACTGGAAGGGTCCAGATTGATATTGATGACAGGTACCCCTCTTTCCATGAAATGAAGAGCAATATAATCATTGGTGGGAACAGCTCCTGAACTACCGACCAAAATAGTAAGGTCAACGGGTTCTTGCAAAAACCTTTTAAAACTTCCTTCCTGTTCAGGGTGTCCGCTGTATTCTCCATCTCCAAACATAAGGATATGAGGGCGGGCGATTCCTCGGCAATTTCGGCATACAGGATAATTGGATGCCTTCATGGAAGCAGTGTCCAGATCACAAAGTGGGACAGAAAGGTCTTCCCAGAACTGATAGGTACAGGTGTCGAGACATTGCAGTCGCCACATGGAGCCATGAACTTCAAGGATCCGGTCTTCAGGGCAACCCGATCTTAAATGCAGACCATCGGTATTGGTGGTGTGGATGAATCCATCCCGGTCTTGCAGCCATTTGTTGATGATCCGGTACCCTTCATGAGGCTGGTTTTCCTGAGCGTTGCGGCGTCTCCATTCATAAAAAGCCCAGGCGTGCGGTAATTCATTGCGAAATGCCCAGGGACTGGCCAAGTCCTGCGCCTCCAGATTTTTTTTCTTGAAAGGAGGAAAATTTCTCCAATAGCCATTCTTGTCCCTGAATGTAGGAATATTGGAGTCAGCACTCATACCGGCACTGGTTAAAAATAGCACCCGTGTTGCTTTGTTAATCAGGTCCGAGGCCTTATGCAGAATTTCAAGCTGTTCCATCCCACTCCCTATAAAACTGATCCAGATACGCCTGCATGAACTGGTGTCTTGCTTCTGCAAGCCGCTTACCCGAGGCCGTATTCATCCGGTCTTTCAATAAAAGTAGTTTCTCATAAAAGTGATTGATGGTGTGTCCCTGGTTTTTTTTGTAATCATCGAAACTCTGATGCAGGACCGGCTTTTCTTCAGGATGATAAATCAAGCGATTTTTGTAGCCTCCATAGGCGAAAGTGCGGGCGATGCCCAAAGCTCCTATGGCATCCAACCGATCTGCGTCCTGCACCACTTTTCCTTCAAGCGTTTTCATAGGTGTTGGCACTCCTGCACCCTTGTAGGAGATGCTGGCAATGATTTCGATGACCGGGTCAATCACCCTGCGTTCCACATGGTTTGCCGTGAGGAACTGTTCCGCCACTTTAGGACCTATGGAGTCGTCCCCGTTATGAAATTTCCAGTCAGCAATATCATGGAGCAGGGCTGATAATTCGACGACCATCAAATTAGCTCCTTCCTTTCCGGCAATATTCTTTGCCAGGTTCCATACCCGGTAGATATGCCACCAGTCATGGCCAGACCCCTCGCCAGCAAGCTTCTCTTCCACAAACCGGCAGGTTTTATCTATAATAGGGACCGTCATGGTTCACTACCTTGGTATTTATGATTCGGGCTTATCATTTCATATCCCTATTTTACGATCAATGAACATTTGCAATTCGTTTCATGAAAATTAACAACAATAAAAATTTTGCCGGAGGTTATGTGGAGGGAGACACGTTCCTCCATAAGTCAAGGCCGCAAGGTAAAATCATTGCGTCTTTATTCCTGCTACTGGGGTCCGGCATTGGTAATGGTTGGTCTCTCGCCATGGTTAGTGTGGTATCAGTACTGGCAGTCATCGTAGCCAAGGTGCCTTTTAGGGAACTTCTCCTTATCATCCGGCGCATGGCCTGGTTTTTTCTTGCCATTGCTATTTTTCCTGTTCTGTTTACTCCAGGATTTTATGTTGGGCTCCCTTCGTGGTTTCCCATCAGTGTTTCCCGTGAAGGATTGATTCTGGGGCTGGAATCCTCTGTGCGACTGGTGAATATTCTCATGGTATCTCTGCTGTTGGTCCGCACGACTTCGTCTGCCGATTGGATGGAAGGCCTGGAAAAGCTCCTCGGCCCCATGACTCACCGTTTGCCGGGCATCCGGGACTTACTTGCGGTGGGCGTATTGTCGGTGAAGTTTTTGCCTATGATCATTGCAGAGACGGAAGAACATTTTGCCGGCCTTCGCCAAAAAGAAACGGTGCATCGTGAATGGGGATATCAAAAAATTCGTTCAGTCATTCACTCCGTTCTGCAATTTATTGTTTCGATATTTACCGACCTAGATCGTTACCGGTCCACTAGGCGTGGGGCCGACTAGCAATAAAATGAATGAGCAAGCAACTGTTTAGCTCGGCTGAAAGAGATATTGCTAGTTGCCACCGGCCGTTGGCCCCTTAGTACCCCTTCGGGGCATGAAGGCAAGTGAAGAGAGATATCACGCAAGGGAGGCAGATAGGAAGGGCTCTCGTCAAGCCGAGAGAATTGTTATCAGCAGAAAAACGCTATTGCTCACTGAGTCCAGCGTTACGCTGGTGCAGGCCACATTCTTTATGTTCCGGGTTTTCCCACCACCAGCGCCCGGCGCGGATATCTTCTCCGGGTTCTATAGCTCGTGTGCAGGGGGCACAGCCAATGCTGGGATAATTCTTTTTATGCAGGGCGTTGACGGGTACGTTGTGCTTCTCAATATAGGTTGCGACCTGTTCCTGGGTCCATTCCGCGAGAGGATTGATTTTTATAAGTGGAGGATGATCCGGATCTTCCATGACTTTAGGAATATCTGTCCGTGTGACCCCTTGCTCCCGCCTTAATCCCGTCACCCAGGCTTTCAGTTCGCCCAATGCCCGGTTTAGCGGTTCCACCTTCCTGATACGGCAACATTCCTTTCGGTTCTCCACACTTTCACGGAAGGAGAAAAACCCCTTTTGCCGAACCAGGCGCTCCACTTCATTTTTATCAGGAAAATAGGTTTTGATCTCCAACCCGTATTGGGAGCGCACTCGTTGCATGACTTCATAGGTTTCCTCGTGAAGCCTGCCGGTATCGAGGGTGAAAATAGTGATAGGGCCGCCAAGCTTGGCGATCATATCGATGAGCACCATGTCCTCCATGCCGAAACTGGAAGCCAGCCCAGCCTCAAGGCCATATTGGTCCATGCTCCAGCGTAACAGTTCTTCAGCAGATTTAGGTTCGAAATCTATGGATTGTAATGTCATAACGGGCTTCCACTTGACAGGGATAGTGATAGTATATATATATTGCGGATACTTCAGTATATATCAATTCGCTTGATACTTTTTCATGACCTCACTGAAAAAGCAAGTTGCGAATAAAAATTTAGAGCGATATTTTTCTATTCAAAGCGGATCTTCTTGTTGGCCCCATTTCCTGTGATTGGACCCATCAATGTTTTTTTCAAAAACACCCTGTTGCATGATGAAACTTGTTTTATTTTTTGGGGCCTTGCTTTTGGGGGTTCTTCCTGCCCTATCTGGCGAGGCCGGAGCTGATGGCGCTGATCGAAGGGCTGTTGGGGCCGGAGGCGCGGGTTTCGTTCACCACCGCGACGGTCAATTATCCCGGCAATCCGCGGGGCAGCTGGCACGCCGACTGGCCGTTTAA
>CATMOP010000028.1 GCA_950072225.1 uncultured Nitrospina sp. | reverse complement strand
AATCTCTAATCTGGCTTGCCATAGCTCCGGCCTTGGCGCGAACGACACTGGTTGTTGGTCTGGTTTTTGTCAACCACATCCCGTCCGAAAGGACTTTGGCTGAAAACTTTTACCAGCGGGGGAAATATTATCTTTTAGCATTGTGCCCCCTCCCCTTCGCCATCCTATTTTTTATGAGCTGGATGATAGCATTGGTAACCCTGATAATATTTGCCCTGATTCTCAGCGGCTTGCTATTATATTTTAAAAATAAAATTGGAGGCATTACAGGAGACACTCTTGGTGCCACCACAGAAGTTATAGAGACTTTATTTTTAGTAATCGGTGGAATGAGCGTTTCAATACCTTTATAGGAAATTGGGTGATTTTATGTCTGGAAAAACTGTTTTAGTCACGGGAGGAAGCCGGAGCGGAAAAAGCCGTCATGCCCTCCAATTAGCGAGCAATATTGATGGCCCAAAAATATTTCTAGCCACGGCAGAACCTCTTGATGAGGAAATGGCCGAACGAATTAAGAAACATCAGAACGAACGTGGTAAGGAATGGACCACCATTGAGGAGCCTCTTGATCCGACAAGTGTATTAAGAAAGAAAGGAGACCAGCCTGGGTGTATTGTTCTGGACTGCATTACTCTGTGGTTGAGCAATATGGTCATGAAAGATATGACACGGGAAATTATTCTACAACGGGTCCATGAATTTATCCGGGAATGCAAGAACTGCGCGAGCAATATCATTGTCATCACGAATGAATTAGGATCGGGGATTGTTCCCATGGAACCTTCTGCAAGGTCCTTTCGCGATATTGCGGGCGAAACCAACCAGATTCTTGCGGAGGAATTCGATGAAGTGGTCAATATGGTATCGGGAATTCCCGTTACCATAAAAACTTCCGCAAAAATAAATAGCATAGAACAATCTGAAGATAACATATCCGAGCATGAGTTTTCTCCCGGAAAAAAGCAGGGGCTTTACGAAGCAATATACAAACGTCGTGATATGCGCCACTTTATTACCAAACCCATTGACCCGGAAAAATTGGGCCGAATTTTGGATGCGGCCCATCACGCTGGTTCAGTAGGTTACATGCAACCTTGGAATTTTTTGGTGATCACCGACCCCGCAGTGAAAAATAAAATCGCCCTGAACTTTAAAAATGCCAATGAGGAGGCGGCGCAAAAATTCAGTGGAGACCGGCAGAAGCTATACAATTCCCTCAAACTTGAGGGCATCCAGGATGCCCCGGTCAATATTTGCGTGACCTGCGACCGCACACGTTTTGGTCCTAACGTTTTAGGGCGAAGCACAGTTTTCGAAACAGACCTGTTCAGCACCTGTTGTGCAGTACAAAACCTTTGGCTTGCGGCCCGAGCAGAAGGAATCGCGGTAGGATGGGTAAGCATTTTATCGCATGACCAGTTAAAAGAGGATTTGGATATTCCGGATCATATTCAGCCAGTGGCCTATTTATGTATCGGCCATACGGAGGCGTTTTACCCCAAACCCATGCTTGAAACGACCGGATGGGCCCAGCGCCTGCCTGTTGAAAAATTGATTTACTATAATAAATGGCAAGGAACACCTACTGACTTTAAGGTTTATTTTCCTGACTCCACTAAAAATGATTGACAAAAATTCTCCCACAAATTTTCAAGTGCCGGATATCCCCTACCCCACTCACGGCGGAAACCCGCAGGCCATAGCTAATACTTCCGGAACCGATCCGGATACACTCATTGATTTCAGCGCCAGCATCAACCCCTTATCACCTCCCGGATGCGTATCGCAATTACTACTGGAAAGCACCGTCGATGGAATCATCGCCCCATTATTTTTTGCCGTACTTGGAGGAGCTCCGTTAGCAATTGCTTATAAGGCCATCAATACAATGGATTCATTATTTGGATATAAAAACGATACCTACCGGGAATTTGGTTGGGCTCCTGCCCGTCTGGATGATCTGGTAAACTGGTTTCCAGCAAGACTGGCCTTACCTGTCATTGCTGTAAGCGCGGCCCTTTGCGGGCTGAGTGGCAAAAACTCCCTGGCGATGGCAATACGAGATGGCTCCAAGCACCCTAGCCCCAATTCCGGATATCCCGAAGCCGCCATGGCTGGTGCACTAGGGGTCCGTCTTGGAGGGACCAGTTTTTATTCAGGAGAAATAAATAGAAAACCGTTCATTGGGGACAATTTGCGGGAACTGGAATTATCCGACATCACCCAAAGCCAAAAAATCATGTTTATAGCGTCCCTATTGGCATTGGCGGTAATAATTTCCATCGAAATGGTTCATAAACTCTTTTAACAGCCGCAAGGAGTAGATACAGATTCTTAAAATACGGTAATAAAATCCGTTTCACAGCCAAAGATTCCGGAAGCTCCCTGATCGGATTCGATTAGATTTAAGCTTCCCATTTGCTTTATACTGGCGGAGCCATGATGACGACCCGACTGAAAACAAGGTATTCCTTAGCGGGATTCCTCTTTTTATCTCTCGCTTCCCTTGCGGAGGGTGTGGTGTTCCCGGTCGATAGCGATTTCGATGGAAGGCTGGACCAATGGCAACATAAATCGGAGGATGGTAGCCTGTTAAAAGTGGAATACGATAAAAACGGGGATGGAAAGATTGACCAGATAGACATTTTTGACGGCAATGAAAAACCCATCCGCGTTGAATTAGACCGCAATTTTGATGGAACCCTAGATCAGGTACAGTATTACTCCAAAGATTTTATTCTGAAATATATTGAAAAAGACTCCAAATTTTCCGGACTGATTGACTGGCGCGAAGTCTATGGACCAAATAACAAAGTAACACGTCTGGAAACTGATGAAAACCAGGACGGCAGAATGGATGTCTTTCAATATTTTTCTGAGGACGGCCATATGGAACGGGTGGAATATGATGCTTCCCATGATGGGAAAATTGACCGATGGGAATTTTTTGGGAACAATGAGACTCTGCACTCAATCAACTTCGACATCAACCACGACGGAAATCCGGACCAGTGGCAATATTTTAAAAATTCCACACTCTTAATAAGAGTGGAACACGATACAAACTTTGATGGAAAGGTCGACCGTTGGGAATATTTTGACGATTACGGAAAATTAGAACGCGTCGAATTAGACACAAACCACGATGGCAATCTAGACCTTATAAAAAGGAAACCATAATCCCAACTCATGAAACAACTCAAATTACCTGTTCTTTTATCTTTTTATGCACTTTTTGCTTTTTCATGCGCCCCAAAACCCACACTGGATGTTCCTGAACCATTTAAAAATGGACAACAGGTTTTCCACAAAGTTTGTTCAAATTGCCACGGCCCAGACGCGATGGGCAAACATACTCAGGCCCCCGGGCTCATTGATGAGGAATACCTTGCCGAGAATTTCTCTGATACAGATATCCTCGAAATCGTGCTGAACGGGTCCGATAAAATGCCTTCGCAAAAAAAGAACGTAACATCTGAGGAAATTACAGAAATCATCAAATACCTGCGTTATTCGCAAAAAGCTGCAGGACTCGAACCGGAAGAAGATGAAGAGGAAAATGGAACAAAACCTTCTCCAAAAATGAATTGATGGTTTTATCAACCACCCAATAATGCCATGCTTGATCTTATTCGGGACACCCTGGACTCAATAAAACCGATCCCACTCCTTCGGTTTGAGACTGCTCAAGCTCATCTCGATTCCCTCACTAAACCCCCAGGGAGCCTCGGCCTCCTGGAAGATTTGGCAAAAAAAATATGCGGCCATCCGCGATACAGATCATCCATCAATCAACAGGAAATCGGTCATTGTATTCGTGGCAGATCATGGGGTCACTGAAGAGGGCATTAGTGCTTACCCCGCCAAAGTCACTTCTCAAATGGTCCAGAATTTTCTTGATGGTGGAGCCGCCGTAAATGTTCTAGCGAGACAACAAAACGCGGAAGTATTAGTAGTAGATATTGGCGTTAATCATAAGTTTGCCCCGCATCCAAAATTACTGGATAAAAAAATATCCTTCGGAACCCGAAATCTGGCTAAAGAACCTGCCATGACCCGAGCCGAGGCCGAAGAATCCCTCACAATTGGTATCCAGATCGCCGCACAATTGGCCGACAAAGGCATTGATCTCCTGGCTACCGGCGAGATGGGAATAGGTAATACCACAGCCAGTTCCGCAATATTCTCTGTATTGAGTGGCCTTCCCGCAAATAAAGTCACGGGACGGGGAACAGGCATTGATGATAAGACCCTGGAAAAAAAGATATCTGTGATTCAGCAGGCACTTGACATGCATACTCCCAACCTGGAGGACCCTATAGATATTCTCGCTAAAGTAGGTGGATTCGAGATTGGCGGGATCATGGGTCTTCTGTTGGGTGCCGCCTCAAAAAATATTCCTGTTGTTATCGATGGCTTGATTTCCAGCGCCGGCGCATCCCTGGCCATCAAGCTAAATCCCGCGATAAAGGATTATATTTTTTCTTCACACCGCTCGTTAGAGCCTGGACATGAGGTGTTTTTTGATCTCCTTCAGGCTCCTCCCCTTTTCGATTTAAAAATGCGGCTGGGGGAAGGAACCGGCGCTGTATTAGCTTTTAACCTTATAGAAGCGGCAGTAAGGATATATTCTGAGATGGCAACTTTTCAAAGTGCTGGCATTTCAGATAATGCCAAAGGCTGATGCGTTTCCCCTCTTTCAGCATCTATCCTATTTCTTATCTGCTACTCCTTACAATAATTTCTCCTGTTTCAGCCTTTAATGATGACTCAAGGGATGATACCCGTTCAGCAATCAGTAATACTCTATGCGAAAACAACCAGGTTCTCAACGATACCCCTACCCTCAAATCATCCTGCATGGGGGATATTGTTTATCTCCAGAACCACAACGCAATCCTGGTAAAAAACGACAAAGCAATTTCCCATTTCCCCGTTCTGGATTTCAAAGTGAGCAGAAACGGCAAGGTCTATTATCGAACCCGAAATGGCTCGTTTTTATCTGATGAATCAGGGAAATTGAACAGCCTAGGAGGGGCGGTGATTATCTATCTCGTTTCTGAAAATGGAGTGTCGTGTACTTGAACGACCGGGGGATTGTTTTTAAAAACGGGAAACCCCTTAATCAAAACCAGGGAAGGGTCCTCTACCAGATAAGAGAAGCTTCTTCTATAGGCCAAAAAACTTTCTCGCTCCGTATCTGGCAATAACCCGAAACGGTCGAGCCATTTATATCAACGACATGGGCCTGCTCTATGTTGACCAGATACCCATGAGTTCCCATACAGCAAAAGTTTTGGAATTCAAGGTTGATTCACAGGCAACAGTATTTTATCTGGATGATTTGGGGCGTTTGTTCAAAAACAGGATCAAACTACTCCGAAAATCTGTCAAGGTAAAGGCATTCAAACTGAATATCCGTAGCCAGGTGACGTATCTTACGGATGGCGCATCCAGAAATCTTTATTTTGAGGATCGAAATCTTTCCGCCGGATCACATCGCGTCCTGGATTTCAGCTTCACCGGCACCGGAGAAGTAATTTATAAAGACGATATAGGACGATTATGGAAAATGGGACAATTGTTAAGTAATTGAACCGAGGCAAAATCTTGCGTTTCACATTCTGACCGGATTTTACTATATCCAGCCTTTCAGAGAAACGTTCTGCACAACTTGACAGAAATAAGGTTTTTGGCTAGTGTGAGCCCTTCTTGTGACCCTTAATTAAACCTTTTTCATTATAATTTGGAGTTTCAGAATGTCAGATGAAAGCTATATTCAATCTCTTTTTGCAGACCGCCTGGGCGGAAATCAATTCGGCAAAGATACCAAGATTTACAAATTTGAAAAAATCAAAAGGGCTAAGCGCGCCGCACTGGAAGCCAATCCCGGAAAAACATTATTCGACATGGGAGTCGGCGAACCGGACGAAATGGCCGATCCCGGTATTGTAAAAACTCTGCAACAGGAAGCGGAAAAACCGGAAAACAGAGGCTACACAGATAACGGAATCGATGAGTTCAAAGCCGCTGCCTGCAAATATATGGAAAATGTTTTCGGCGTTAAGGGACTGGAACCGGACAAACATGTCAACCATACCATCGGCTCCAAACCTGGTCTGGCTATGGCACCGGCAATCTTTATCAATCCCGGAGACATTACCCTGATGACCGTTCCCGGCTATCCTGTTATGGGAACCCACACTCAATATCTGGGTGGGGAAGTTGTCAACCTTCCCCTGACAGAAGCCAATCGTTTTCTTCCAGACTTAAAAAGTATCGATTCGGCCACTTGCAAAAAGGCAAAAATTTTATATCTAAACTATCCCAATAATCCAACGGGTGCCAAAGCCACTCGCGAGTTTTATGAAGAAGCCATTGAGTTTGCGAAGCAGAACAATATCATAATCATCCAGGATGCGGCCTATGCGGCACTGACTTATGATGGAAAATCTGAAAGTTTTCTATCAATACCCGGTGCAATGGATGTAGGTGTTGAGTTTCATTCCCTTTCGAAGGCTTATAACATGACGGGATGGCGCATTGCTTTCATTGTCGGTAATGAACTTATTGTCAAAGGGCTTTCACATGTCAAAGACAATGTAGACTCCGGTCAGTTTGCGGGTATCCAGAAAGCGGGAATTTATGCTTTGGAACACCCAGACATCACCGACCGAACCGTCACCAAGTACAAGCGCCGATTATCCATATTGGTTGAAACTCTCAACTCGGTTGGTTTCAATGCAAAAATGCCCGGTGGCTCATTCTTTCTCTATGTGGGTGCACCCAAAGGAATTAAAGGTGGGCGTAAATTTACGAATGCTGAAGAATTTTCCCAGTTCCTGATTTCCGAGATGTTGATATCCACAGTCCCCTGGGATGATGTCGGCCATTACGTCCGTTTTTCAGCAACGTTCGCGGCCAAAGGCGAAGAGGAAGAAATCCGAATCATGAAGGAAATTAAAACCCGTCTTTCCACCGTCGAGTTTGAGTTTTAGCCGCCAGCGTGACGCTGGACTCAATGAGCATTTTTTTTGTTTGGCGAGTAACAGTGTTCTTGGCTCAAGAAGTCTTTGCCAGTTACCTACCCTGTTAAGGGGCCACTAGTTGTGGGGCCAGTGAGCAATAACTTTCTCTGGAGAGCAAAGAGTTATCTAGGCTTAATAAGCTATTGCTATTTGCTTTCCTCGCTAGAGGGTGGAGTAAGTTCTTTTCATGCAATATAAAGCTTTCATCGGAATCGGCTCGAACCTTGGAACCCCAGCGGAAAACTGCGAGAAAGCCATTCGCCTTCTCCATGCCCCGCCGGAAATTGAAGTTGTTGCCCGGTCCAGCCTCTACGAATCAGAACCTGTTGGCAAAATCGAGCAAAATTGGTTCGTCAATACTACAGTTGCCATAAAAACTTCCTTGGGTCCTGAAGCATTGCTGAATGCAATTTTTAAAATTGAAAGGGATCTGGGTAGAAAACGGCGGAAAAAATGGGGACCGAGAATCATCGATTTGGATTTACTGGCTTATGGGGATCGCGTGATTCATTCTACTGCTCTCACCGTCCCTCACCCGGAAATGGCGAAAAGACGTTTTGTCCTTTTACCACTCAGTGAATTCGCCGGAGACTATATGCATCCCGTCGAAAATAAAACCATTCATACCCTGTTAAAAGAACTTCCAGAATCGCCCCAAGTCAGAAAAATATTATCGACTTCATAAATCATCCACCTTGATAATTTCCATCTTGGCCAAAGCGTCATCGCACAATTCTTTCCAGGGAATTTTTTCCTCATCCCTTTCCAGGAAAGGTATCTTACTGCGGGTAACGGGATTTTTAGGCATAAAAACCGAACAACAATCAGGTTGGGGCACAATGCTGACTTCATAGGTTCCAATTTCTTTTGCCCTGCTGATAATGCTTTCTTTATTCATCCCGATTAAGGGTTGAAATACGCTTAACGAAGTAACACAGGAAACCGCGGCAAGATTTTCCAAAGTTTGCGAAGCCACCTGCCCCAACGACTCACCTGTGACCAAGGCCATAAAACTGTAGCGACCCGCAATTTCTCCGGCGATACGATACATCATCCGCCGATAAAGAACCACTCTGTTTTCCTCATTGCAACGGTCACGAATTGCCCCTTGTATATCCTGAAAAGGCACCACAAACAAGATTCCCCGGGCCTGAAAATGATTGATCTTTTTTGCCAGGCTTAAAACCTTGTCATATCCTCCCCTGCCTAAAAAAGGCTGGTTATCAAAAAATACAAAATGAACCCGGCACCCTCTGCATGCCATCATAAAAGCGGAAACAGGACTATCAATTCCTCCAGATAGCAGGCACAGCACATTTCCGGAACTTCCCACAGGAAGCCCGCGTAGTCCCGGCTCCCGATTATCAAAGACCACCGTTTCTGAACTTCCAATCTCTATTTCAAGAACATATTCCGCCTCTTTGATGTTGACAGTCAAGCCTCTTGAGCTCAATTGCTTCATGATGCGTGAACCCACTTCAAAATTCACTTCCGGCGAGGTTTTGGGAAAAGATTTTTCAGAACGCCGGGTCTTGACACAAAACTTCAGGGAATTTCCGCTGGACTCCAGCCGAGGCTCGATCCATTGAATTCCTAAAACAGAAATAGCATCGAAATCGGGTGCCATGGAGATCCCAATACTGAACGATGCGATGCCAGGAACGGTCTTCAAGCGGGCTGTGCATTCCGGCGCAAAACTTGAAGGAATATCCAAAAAAATTCTGCCACGGGGTGAGCGATAATCAATATCATCGGTACCCGAAAGAACACGCTTGATATTACGCAGGAGGCATTTTTCAAAAAACTTTCTGTTTCGTCCTTTGAGTCCGATCTCATCATAACGGATCAAGACAGTTCTTCTTTCCGTCATCGATGTTCTGCTTTTTGCAAGAAGGTAGGATAAAGGGCTTGGTAGGCTTCCCCAAAAGCTTCCAGAAATTGGTCGATTTCATCAGTTGTATTATTACGGGAAAAGGAAATCCGCAAACTGCACCTAGCCTGTTCTTCACTCAACCCGATTCCCATAAGAATCTTGGAGGGTTCTCGGGACTGGGCACTACAGGCACTGCCCAATCCCACAAAAATATCTTTTGCCTCCAGGTGATGGAGGATGACTTCTCCTTCAACAGGAGGAAAGGAAAAATTCACCATCCCGGAAAATTGGCGTGTTTCATCTTCATCGACAAGAGGGTTGAAACGAATCCTCAATTCGGGAAACCGTTCCTGCATTTTTTTCAGCCCTTCAATTAAATGACGGCATAGACCCTGAAGGTGTTTTTGAGTTTGTTCGGTTCGCGCTACGGCATGCTTAATGGCTATTTCCAGTCCCACGATTAGCGGTAATGGAAGAGTGCCGGAACGAACACCGAATTGCTGTTTTCCTCCGTGCATTTGTGGATTAAGGACCAGCTTTGAATCATAAATCAGCAGACCAATGCCTTTCGGTCCATGAATTTTGTGACCCGAAATCGAATAGCCCGCAAGGCCCTTCCACATATCTCCGTCTAATTTAAGTTTTCCGATTGCCTGCACCCCATCCAGAAACAGCTTAGTATTTGGAGATTCTTTTGCCAAAGCAGAAATAACTTGTAAAGGGTCATTCACCGTACCCAACTCATTATTCACATGAGAAAGGCAAAGAAGCTTCACACGCTTCTCTTTTAAAATAGGAATTGAATTAAAATCGAGCCGGCCTTTCTTCTGCAAAGGAAGCAAAGAAAACGGTTCATTGCCAAACTGTTGCAAGAAAGCAAGACTCTCGGTGATACTTGGGTGTTCCAGGCCCAGGAAAGCCGTTTTCTTGTCCGGAAAACATAATCCTTTAATAAAAAGATTATTGGACTCCGTTCCACCGCTGGTAAACAGAATGCGATGCGTTGAAGGGATCCCGAGATATTCGGCAATCGATTCAGTCGATTTTTCAATAAGGCGTTTCGCATCCAAACCTATTCGGTACCGCGTTCCACTATTAGCAAAAATATCCCGCATAGATTCATGAACCCGCCCTACAACATCCTCATCCATTGGAGTGGTGGCAGCATTATCGAGGTAAATCATAAATTCCAGTCCTCACGCCTTAAGGTTCATAGGGTTTGAGAAGGTTTTGCTCCATTCCCAATTGTTCCAGAATTCGAGCGACAACAAAATCCACCAGGCTTTCCAGGGAATTTTGCCCTTGGTAAAACCCGGGAGAGGCAGGAAGGATCAAAGCTCCAGCCTGGTCGAGGGCCAAAAGGTTTTTCAGATGGATGGTGCTAAAAGGAGTTTCACGGGGAACAAGTATCAACTTCCGTTTTTCCTTTAACATAACATCCGCAACGCGTTCAATCAGGGTTCCTGACACACCGGCGGAGATTCTTCCCACCGTCCCCATGCTTGCGGGTACCACCACCATTGCATCAACATGAAAAGAACCGCTGGCGATGGAACTATTCATGCGTGAAGTTTTATGCAGGGTCACCTGCTCACCAGAAAAATAGGAAGGGGCAAGGCCCAACTCAAGCTTCAACAGCTCAGCCCCCCGTTCCGAAATGATCACATGAACTTCTGCTTTGCTTTTAAGGCAATCGAAAAGCCGCTTGCCATAACAAACCCCGCTTGCTCCTGTGATTGCCAGTACAATTCGTTTCATCATTTAAAATCAAACAAGTCATCTATCTCCGTCAAAACTTTTTCATGAACCTCGGAAACCGAGCCGACACTCTCTATAAACCTTATATTTGGCCCGTTAAAACTTTTAAAAATTTCCTGAACATTTATTAAATAATTCAGTTTCTCAAAAGCACTTTTTTGGTCGCGGGATGATTCAATTCTCTCTAAACATTTCTCAGGGGAAGCCAGGAAGATCAAAACCCGGTCCGGAATCGGGGCAAATTTTTCATTCTCCAAGCGGATTTGATCTGGGTCCAGACCTAAAGCCCCCTGGTAAGCCGCCGTCGAAAAATAATACCGATCCATGATTACCACCTTGTGTTTCTTTAACGCCGGCATAATATTTGTTTCAATGTCCTCCTTACGGTCGTTGATAAACCAACTCAACTCCTCCTGCGGACTGATACCCTGTCTGCCATCACTGAGGAGCCTGCGAATTTTCATCCCCCATGCTCCTCGTGTGGGTTCAGCCAAAACGATATTGGGTACCTGTATTTTGCTCAACGACTTTGCCAGTAGACCGCATTGAGTGCTTTTGCCTGTTCCGTCTATTCCTTCAAAAATAATTAAAATTCCCCGCTTCAAGGCCATCCTTCCTGAAAAATTTCCGACTGTGCCCAGTCTATTAAATCTGCAAGGTTTTTACGAATTAATTAATAACTGGTGGAAGGGCGCAATGTAATAAAATCGATGCGGGTTTTCAAGCTTTAAAGGAAGGTTGGCGCAAATAGGAGGGATCCTCGCGAAACCAGATATTTGGTTAATTCCGCAAGGATCCCGGAGGAGTATGGATTGTTATTAAAATCAATATTTAAATTGGCCTACCAGAGTTTGCAGATCCGCAGCCATTTGTGCCAGTTCGTTGGCCGCACTCTGAGTCTGGCCAATCCCTTGCGAGGTGTCTTTGGCGGCCTGAGCCACACCATCTATATTCTCAGTGATTTCAGAAGTACCTTTCGCGGCCTCACCCACATTACGACCAATCTTAGCCGTGGTCGCAGTTTGTTCCTCAACATCACTGGAAATGGTATTGGAAATATCATTGATCTGGTTAATGATCATGCTTATTTCGCCTATCGCATCGATGGCACTGCCCGTATCATTTTGGATAGCCTGTATCTTAGAACTTATTTCATCAGTGGCTTTAGCCGTCTGG
>CATMOP010000027.1 GCA_950072225.1 uncultured Nitrospina sp. | reverse complement strand
AGCCGTTCCAGTTGGAAGGCATCAAGCGGATGCGTCAGGCTGAGGACGGTATCGAGGCGCTGCAAAAGGTCGTTGATACACTGATCATCATTCCCAACCAGAACCTGTTCCGTCTGGCGAATGAAAAAACCACCTTTACCGAAGCATTCTCCATGGCGGATGACGTGCTGTACCAAGGTGTCAAAGGCGTCACCGATCTGATGGTCCGCCCCGGCCTGATCAACCTCGACTTTGCCGATGTCAAATGCATTATGGGTAGCATGGGCAAAGCCCTAATGGGTAGCGGAACCGCGACCGGAGATATGCGCGCTGTTGAGGCGGCGCAGAAAGCAATCTCCAGTCCTTTGCTGGATGAAGCTACGGTAGATGGCGCAAAGGGAATCCTGATCAACATCACTGGGGGTGAAGATCTCACCCTGATGGAAGTCAATGAGGCTTCCATGTTGATTCAGGAAAACGCCCATGAGGATGCTCATATCATATTCGGAGCAGTGATCGACAACCAAATGGAAGGAGAGATGCGGGTAACTGTCATCGCCACTGGATTTGAGGATACGGAAGCGATAATAAGACCGCAAGAAAGGCCGGCTTTGAAAAAAGTGGTCGGGGGAGACCCAATCGCTGAAGGCGATTCAGGGCCAACGTCTTTCAAACATTTAAAATCCCTTGCCTCCACAATTAAGGAAGAAAATCCGGATCCAGGAAGCCTGACCTCAAACTTTGATATTCCAACATTTCTCCGCAAACACGCGGACTAATGACCGTTCGATAACCGGCGGCCAGCGTAACGCTGGACCCAATGGGCAATAGCTCCCTCTGGCGAACAGGTAGCTTTGGCGACTCAATGAGTTATTGCCTATTTCCTCCGGGCGTTGCCCGGCCTGGTGGCTAGTGGTTTATCTTCCAGTTGTAATGCAGGTAAGAAATTTTAATTTTGGAATTATTCAGAACTTTTCTTTCCTCTGCGGTGACATACTGGCCAATATATTTTAGAACGCCTCCACGGCTTTCAAAATCCTCCGCAAACCATTTGAATATGGCTGAGAGATAGACCCTGTTTTTCTGTTCATCCAGTTTCATCCCTTTTCCGCGGGACCGCAAAAACTTTTCCATCTGGTCATCCAACTGCTCATTCAGCTTTCCAGCAATATAGGCTTCGCGGCGAAGATCAGGACAACTGACGGAAGCGCAGACGATGGCCATATGGGTGCGTGGTTCATTCATTTTCCTGAGAATTTCATGCTCGATGTCGTTGAGAGTGCGCTCTTTGCCTCCCACCGTACCCGCCACCCGTTTCCAGACCGGTTTAAAAAAATTCCCCACATCTTTGATACTCTTTATGGGGTAATGGTCGGTAATCATTTTAGCCGCCAGAATATTATAGACGTTGATCCAGAAAGAAAGTGTGGATTCACGTGATTCCAGACTCGTCGGACTGAAAGACTCCAGCCTGGTAATCAGGTCAGAGAAAACAGGATCCTTTTTCAAACTGGCATAATCGATGGCGTTAAACCGAACCCCCTCCAATGTTTTAGCAGTAACATATTTTTTTACCAGACCATCCCAGTCAGAAAAATCAAAGGCCTCGCTATTGGAACAAAAACTAAAAACAAAAAATAACCCCACAACAATAGATTGCAAGTACCGGACAAAACCTATGTTTTTCATGAACCTCAATCCTTTTTCACGAATAGATTAAACAAATAATTTTCTTTTAGTATACTGCCAAAGCGATTCCTTACAAGCAGGCTCTTATACAAGGTGTCCTGTTCCTTCAGCATGAATATTGAACCCGTTTATGGATAAAGACCTTTTATATATTTCTGATCTGGACGGTACCTTGTTACTGCCCGATGGCTCATTCCCGGAAGATTTCAAAAGACGACTCAACCGGCTGATCGACATGGGAATGCGGTTCACCATCGCAACCGCCAGAAACTACGATTCCGCACACCCGATTTTAAATGGATTGAACCTGAACCTACCGGTCATTTTATTCAATGGTGTTTACCTTACCGATTTCGAAAGTGGACGTATTTTGGAATATTCCCACTCCATTGAAAAAACAGTTGTAGATAATATGCTCAAGTTGGCCTTGCCTCGAGGCATCAATCCTTTTGTCTATACGTTTGAAGAAAAACATAAACTCTATTACCAGAATGCTACCAATCCGGGCTCCCAAGCCTATGTCAAAAGCCTGGAAGGAGACGAAAGACTTAACCAAGTCAAATGTTTTGAATTTAAAGAAGAGGAAAAAATTTCCGGATTTTTATTGATCGACACGTATGACCGGCTGGAACCCATCTACCAGTCACTTCAGGAAAAACATTTTGATCATCTCAATATATATTTTGCCGAAGACGTGTCCATGAAAGGCTATTACTGGCTCCAGTCCTTCCACCAGGAGGCCAGTAAAGGAAATATGTTAGAGACACTTGCCCGGAAATTGGAGATTTCCCTAGAACGCATCGTCGTGTTTGGAGATTATTTGAATGATTTGGACATGTTTCGGGTCGCGGGTCGGGCCATTGCTGTAGAAAATGCTCTGCCGGAAGTAAAAGAATCCGCTCACGAAATCATCGGAAGTAATTCCCAGGGAGCTGTCCTGCAATACCTTGAATTTATATTTCTTGAAAAATGAACCCGTTCAAATTACACTTCACAGATACAATCCACTTTCAAAACAACCTTGGTTATCATGTCTAAAACTGATCAGCCCCAGGAACCCGAAAAGACCGTCTACGAACGGGATAAAACCGCTAAGGAGCGCCAGCCTGCAGAAGGGGGCCCTGAAGCTCCTATCAAACCCAAGCCAAAAATTAAAAAGGCTTTTGTCGCGAAGAAAAAGACTTTCACTACCGACAAGCCCATGGAGCATCGCGTGAGAAACATTCGCATGACTTCCATGGAGTCGGCAAAAATGATTTGGGAAACTCTTGTCGATTACCAAAATGAACTAGCGCAACTGGAAACTGATGATCCTGACAAGCCTTATCATGACTGGGAAAAAATGGAGAAATTTTTTATCCGACTGGCTAAAAAATACAGCATTTGCATGAGCAAGGCATTAGGCGGTTCATTAGGCTGGATTTACCAGGAAATGGAAATAGCTCCGGAAATCATGGATCAAGAGTTGGTCGATATCATGATGAAAATGGAGAAATTCAAGCTTCTGGAACCCATTAAAACAAAACTAGGGTTTCATATCATTATGATTTGCGAAAGCCAGATTCATGTACCCCGGGAAAAACCTCCAGAGGTAGAATTAAGACCTCTGCATTGAACCGGTATCGGATTCACTCTCCCAGAAAAAACTGATGGACCGTTTCGACAACATATTCCTGCTGTCTTCGATCCACCTCATGAGAAATGGGAAGTGCCAGGGTCTGCTTCGCGGCCTTTTCCGATTCAGGAAAGTCACCACTTTGGTAACCCAGGGATTTAAAACATTCCTGAAGGTGGAGCGGAATAGGATAATAGATTTCGCAGCCAATTCGGCTCTCATTTAGAAAAGCTCTAAGCTCATCCCTGCGATTTCCTACACGGAGGACATACTGGTTATAAATATGCCGGGGAAATACTTCAGGAGGCAGTTGGACAAATGGGGTCATCGCCGAATCTTTAAAAAGCTGGTTATAGTTTTGCGCGTTTTGCCTTCTTCGCTCTGTCCAGTTTTCCAGGAAGTTCAATTTGGCACTCACCACATCGGCCTGAAGGGCATCCAGACGAAAATTTCCGCCTAATATTTTGTGGTAATATTTCGGTTCTGAACCATGCACTCTAAGAATCTTTAACTGTTTGTAAAGCTCTTCCGAGTTTGTGGTTACCAATCCGCCATCGCCAAAACCACCCAGGTTTTTTGTGGGAAAAAATGAGAAACACCCCATATCCCCCATCGAACCCGCCGACCTACCCTTGTACTCAGAACCAATCGCCTGGGCCGAATCTTCAATCACCCGCAGACCATTTTTCTCGGCCAATTGAAGAATGATATCCATATCGGAACATTGCCCATAAAGATGCACCGGAATAATAGCTTTGGTCTTCGGGGTGATGCAACGCTCAATATGTTCGGGTTTAATATTGAAAGTAATATCATTGATATCCACAAAAACGGGTTTGGCTCCGGTACGAATAATGGAACCCGCCGTCGCAAAAAAAGTATAAGGAGTGGTGATCACTTCATCACCAGGACCAATCCCCAAAGCCATCAATGCAATCAGTAACGCATCCGTTCCAGATGAAACTCCAACGGCATACTTAGCTTGGCAATAAGACGCCATCCTCTCTTCCATCCGGGAAACTTTGGGACCCAGGATAAATTGTCCCGATCGAATCGTTTCCGCAGTCTCTTTTTCCACCTCGTTCAAAACCTGGTGATAAGAGGCAGTGATATCCAGCAAACGGACTTCTTTGACCGGGGGAGGTGGGGCATCCAGTTTTTCCTGTAACTGCCCGGGAGTTAGAGCATTTACTGGTAAGCCAGAAAATCTTTCAGGAGAAAGTGTGACCACCGCGTCTAATCCGCTTACCTCCACCAGACGCGCCACCAGCGCTTTCTCAAACGGTTCTTCAGATTCCAGAGCCAGGTGGATATCATGAGCCGTGGGGGTCAAAACTGCCAGGCTTCGCAAAAGAGATTGAACCTCTCCCTTCCGCGCTCCTGCCCTCGCCAAAATAGCAGGAACGGCGGTGGACACAAGCCAGCCTTTGCAACGCTCTTGACGGCACAGGTTTAACACCGCTGAATTCACTAAGTTTTCCAACGCCTGAATCAAGCAATCCGTATCGAAAAGAATCTGCATGAAATATTTTAAGCCTTGATAGTTTTATCGTCGGAGGAGATTAAACTTTAAAAATGAATATCCTGACCTAGCTTTTCACGAAGGATGATCTCTGCTGAGGTGTAGTACTTTTTATTCACATTACATTTTTTACATGCAGGCACCAGGTTCCCACGCTTACTTTTCCCGCCGCGGGAAATGGGGACAATATGGTCCATTGTAAGCTCTTCCGCCGTGAACCGGCCTCCGCAATAATGGCAAGCACCCGCCTGGATCTTTGCTTTCCACCACTGTGACTGGCGAAGCTTACGAGCCTTGGCTTTTTCAATTTTGAATTTTTGCTCGTCCATATTTATATCAGAAGCCAGCGGTTTCTTTTGCCCAGCTCAGGTCAATCATTAACCGGGGTTGCCAATCATTCCGCACAGCCCGAACGGTAGCTTTGAGACTCCCCTTGGGATACCAGTGAATATCTCCCAGGTCAAACTCGAATCCCAGTGCGGCAGATAGCCGGGTCTTACGGGTCCAAAAACAACTGCCATAACTGAATTCAAAAACAGGATCAATATGAAGTATAAATGTTTTTCCCCGGGACTGGAAGGGTTTGGCGATTTCATACAAACTTTGAATTTCAAGCCGGTCCGGGAGGCGCCAATCATCATAGTCCCCCAGTTTTTCCCGGTTTAGCTTGCAAATATAGTCCTGGGCATCGTACCAGCTGATATTGTTGCCTGTTTCCACATAGGCATAGCTCTCCTGCCACATCAGCCCCGTGCGAGCGTCCGATATTGTTTTGTTGCCATGATCGATAAATCGTTGCTCCATAACTCACCTAAAATTAGTATTATAACAGAATTTCCACAGCTTCTTAGAGGCCTCCTGGCCAAAAATAAAAAAACCGAACTCCTAAAACAATTAATGATGGAATAACAACCCTTTTCAAAAACCAGTTATTTTCGGAGGAAGAAATTTTCCCTTTTCAAATAAAAATAGTTGCGATTCCTCAACCCGAGAATAACATTACTAATGGTCGCCTACTGGAAACTTCAAAAAGTTTAATGGTCGATATTCCCAAAAGGAAAGGACCCGATATGAACTCCAAAGGAGCAAAATTTCGAAAAAACCATGGTTTGTTCCCAAGAAACCCGGGCATTCATCACCGGAGAAGTGAGAAAAGCTTTGTTCCATCAGCCCTTTTTGCTTTATCCCCATATAAGAAGAATACGGCCCATTATACGGTTTCGCGAAATTCATCTATGAAAAGATTTAACCTCTTGATTGCAGAAAGTAGTAGGAACCAGAAATCACTTCAACAGAGCGAAGAAAAACTACGCCTTTTTAATCATCAATTATCCTGCATTACCCAAAGCACCTCTTCGGTCATCGGCAATGAATATTTCAACAATCTGGTTCAAAGTCTGGCCTCTGTTTTTGGAATGCGTTATGCCTTCATAGGTAAAATTGAAAAGGGTTCCCCAAAAACCCTTAGAACAGTTGCTCTCTGGGATAAAAATAAAATTATAGAAAATCTTACTTTTATCCTGAAAGATACCCCCTGTGAAAAAGTCATAGATCAGGAAACCAGTTTCTACCCGCAAAATGTACAAACATATTTCCCCTATGATCAATGCCTGGTGGACTGGGGAATCCATTCATATTTAGGCGTACCCTTACTCAATTTAGAAAAACAACCCTTCGGGGTATTGTCCGTTATGGATGAAAAGCCCATTGAGGATTTTGACCACTACCACTCCATCCTTAATATTTTCGCCGCCAGATGCTCCAGCGAAATAGAACGCATGGATGCTGAAGCCCAGCTTAAATTAAAAACCCGGGAGTTGGAAAAAAGCCATCTGGCTATGAAGGATTTTGTATCCATCGCTTCCCATGATTTGCAGGAACCTGTAAGGAAGATTGCCATATTTGGATCCCGGTTGATTGAAAAAGAAGACAGCCTAAAACCGGAAATAAGAGAATACCTGGAACGAATGCAAAAATCCGCGCTCAGGATGCAGGATCTCATTAATGATCTCCTGCTTTTTTCAAGAACCAGCACTCAGACAGAACCATTCAGAAAAATCGATCTGAAAGTAGTTTTAAAAGAGGTCACAGCCGATTTGGAGGTATTGATTAATAAAAGCGAGGCCAAAATTCAATTCAGTTCCCTACCCACTATCGAGGGCAATCCCTCGCAAATCAGGCAGTTATTTCAAAGCTTTCTTTCCAATGCCATCAAATTCCATGAAGTCGGCAAACCTCCAAAGATTGAAATTAAAAGTCGCTTAAACAAACAAAGCGGTTGGGAAATTTCCATCAAGGACCAGGGAATAGGCTTCAATGAAAAATATAAGGACCGGATTTTTCGTCCTTTTGAAAGACTGCATGGCAGAAACGAGTATGAAGGAACCGGGATGGGTTTGGCCATCTGCCAAAAAATAGCGGAAAACCATGGCGGAGCCATTTCTGTCAAAAGCCAGCCCGGAAAAGGTACCTGTTTCTCAGTCATTTTTCCGCAAAAAAGCCCCTCCTTAAAACTTTAAAACAGAGCGCCTCCGCGGCCGGGCTCAGTAGGGAAGCTATGACCACAGCTCGGGGTGTCCTCGACATCCTCTTTGCTAGAAGGAAAACGAAGGCAGATGAGAGGCTTCATAGGACTGCCATGGACGCGGCACCGGTTATCTGGTGTCAGTTCACTGCATGGAACATCCATGGAATAATAAAGCTGGTTTCTCTTTTCGTCCGAACCGACAACCCGAATTCCCCGGTAGGATAAATAAAGTTCCAATTCTTCCAGACTTCCATGTTGCTGGATTGTGACATCTCGAAAGACCGTAATATTGACCGTCTTGCAGCACTCGCCGCAAGAATGACATTCCCCAGTTCGTTGTATCGGTTGACCCATGCCATCTTTCCTATAAAATTCCAGCCCGTCCAGGTAAACGTAACTTATTTACCCTTTTTATTTGCGGAGTGCCTCCGCTGCCGAGTAGGGGATTTTTTGGACTGGTGTTCCACTGTGACCGTGGTGTGGATTCCACCACGGACATTAAAATCACCCACAATTCTCATTGTTCTCGGCCGGCACGCGGATACCAGATCATCTAAAATGATATTGGTCAGTTTTTCGTGAAACCCCCCTTCATTCCGGTACGACACCAGATAAAGCTTTAATGATTTTAATTCTATGCACAATTTTTCCGGAACATAACTGATGTACAGGGTGGCAAAATCCGGTTGCCCGGTTTTGGGGCACAAACAGGTGAACTCCGGACACTCCATTTCAATGGTGTAATCCCTTCCCGGAAACGGATTCGGAAAGGTTTCAATCTGCAAAACCTCTTTTTTTATAGTATTTCTCATGATTTTGGCGATTTTCTGATCTTTTTTTAGGGAATACCTTGCTTTTTGATACCAGGGTTTTATATATTGTCAGCACTCATGCCCAGAGAGTGCTAAAAACTCAAAAACTTAAGCCAGACCTTACCCACTCAGGAGCATAAGGCATTTAAATTTAACAAGTTACCACTTTTTGCGAGCAAGTTTACGCTAATTCGCGTTTTTTCTTTCAAAATTTAATCTGAGTGTAACATTATTTCAAGGAGCCTATATGAAAATCCACCCATTGCATGACCGTATTCTTGTTCAACCCATTCTGGAAAAAGAAGTTCGAAAAGGGGGGATCATCATTCCCGATTCAGCCAAGGAAAAACCCATCGAGGGCCGGGTAAAGGCAGTAGGTAAAGGTAAAGTTGGTGATGACGGCAAGCTGGTCAAATTGGAAGTAAAAATCGGCGACAAAGTCCTTTACAGCAAATACGGCGGCACAGAAATCAAATTTGACGGAGAAGATTACCTGCTAATGCGTGAAGACGATGTTTTGGCAATCGTAGGTTAAATTTCCATCTCAATTATTTAATGACAAAATCATTCACATCTCTTCTAGAGAATAAGGAGAATCGCTTTTATGGCTAAACAAATCGCGTTTGATGAAAATGCTAGACATAAGATACTGTCCGGGATTAATCAACTGGCAGATACCGTAAAAATCACCTTGGGTCCTAAGGGACGCAATGTGATAATTGACAAAAAATTCGGCTCCCCAACCATCACCAAAGATGGTGTTACGGTAGCCAAGGAAATTGAATTGCAAGACCCGTTTGAAAACATGGGCGCGCAAATGCTTAACGAAGTCGCCAGCAAAACCAGTGACAACGCCGGGGACGGTACGACCACGGCTACTGTTCTGGCCCAGGCGATTTTTCGCGAAGGAATAAAAAATGTCACCGCCGGCGCCAGCCCGATGGATATCAAGCGGGGCATTGAAGCAGCCGTTGGTGCCATCATTCCAGAAATCGAGAAGATGTCCAAACCCACCAAGGATAAAAAGGAAATCGCCCAGGTCGGAACCATTTCCGCCAATCAGGATAAAGCTATTGGAAAAATAATTTCTGAAGCGATGGACAAGGTGGGAAAAGACGGAGTTATCACCGTTGAAGAAGCCAAGAGCATGGACACCTCCTTAGAAATAGTAGAGGGAATGCAGTTCGATCGCGGTTATCTTTCCCCCTATTTCGTGACCGACCCCGAGCGTATGGAATCGGTCCTGGAAGATGCCTACGTCCTGCTTCATGAGAAAAAAATCAGTAATATGAAAGACCTCCTGCCGTTGCTGGAAAAAATCGCCAAAGGCGGAAAACCCCTTCTCATTCTCTCTGAAGATGTCGAAGGCGAAGCCCTGGCCACTCTCGTGGTCAATAAACTGCGGGGCACGCTGAATGTCTCCGCCGTTAAGGCACCGGGATTCGGCGATCGCAGAAAAGATATGCTCAATGACATTGCCATTCTGACCGGCGGTAAAGTAATCACCGAAGATATTGGTGTTTCTTTGGACAGCGTAGACCTGAATGACCTGGGCCGCGCAAAACGCATCACTATCGATAAAGAAAACACCGTCATCATCGATGGCAAAGGAAAAGCCTCCGACATTCAGGGACGGGTAAAACAGATCCGCAACCAGATCGAAGAGACGACTTCCGATTATGACCGGGAAAAACTCCAGGAGCGGTTGGCCAAACTGGTGGGCGGTGTAGCCATCATCAAGGTGGGTGCCGCGACTGAGACAGAAATGAAAGAGAAGAAAGCCCGTGTTGAGGATGCCCTGCATGCTACCCGTGCCGCAGTTGAAGAGGGAATCATCCCCGGTGGTGGTGTGGCTTACATCCGTAGCTTGGGTGTACTGGATAAGATCAAAGGCGAGCATGATTTCCTGGTGGGAGTAAAAATCATCCGCCGGGCTCTTGAAGAGCCGCTACGCCAGATCGCGATCAACGCCGGTGAAGAAGGTACTGTGGTTTGCGAGAAAGTGAAAAGCTTGAAGGGCAATGAAGGGTACGATGCCAGAACCGGCAAGTACACCGACATGATCAAAGCGGGAATCATTGACCCTGCTAAAGTGGCGCGCACCGCATTGCAAAACGCCGCCAGTATCGCCGGCCTGCTTCTGACCACCGAAGCGATGATCACCGATCTGCCGGAAGAAAAAGAAGAACATTCTCATGGCGGCGGTGGCGGTGGCATGGGCGGTATGGGAGGCATGGGCGGTATGCCCGGGATGATGTAATCCCCCTTCTCCATTTAAGATAAAACATAAACCGGCTCCCTTTCACAGGGGGCCGGTTTTTTTTATGCCCGGCTGGTAGTTGACGGTCTACCGCTTTAGCAATATCATCCACTAGGCGTGGAGCCGACTGGCAATGGCTTTATTTGGCTAGCAAAGATTTGTCTCGGCTTAATGGGTTGTTGCTATCTGCCTCCCCTGTTAAGGGCGCCACGCCTAGTGAGAAAGAGACCCCATGACCGGTTCGGTAAAAAAAGTCCTCGGAATGATTCTTGCCGGCGGCGAGGGTAGCCGACTTTACCCGCTCACCCAGCAACGCGCCAAACCCGCTGTCCCTTTTGGTGGAAAGTATAGGCTGATTGATTTTGCCTTGAGCAATTTTATCAATTCACGAATCTTTTCCATTTATGTTCTGACCCAATTTAAGTCCCAGTCGTTAACCGAACACCTGCAAGAAAGCTGGCGGTTCAGTTCTATCCTGCGGGATCACTTCATTCTCCCTTTTCCCGCCCAACAACGCACGGGAAATAGCTGGTACCGGGGCACAGCAGACGCCATTTATCAGAACATCAACCTGATAGAGGATAGTGACTTCGACATCATCGCCATTTTCGGTGCCGACCATATCTACCGCATGGACTTGCAACAAATGATCGATTTTCATGTTAGAAAGCGGGCCGATGTCACCATCTCGGCCTTGCCGGTACCCCTTAAAAATGCCTCCTCCTTGGGGGTAATCCAGGTACAGGAAAAACAGAGGGTAACGGGATTCAAGGAAAAACCAAAACGCCCGAAACCCATCCCTGGAAGACCCAAAGAGGCCTTCGCATCCATGGGCAACTATCTATTCAACAAAGCAGTTTTGATTGAGCTGCTCTATGAGGATGCAGCGGATGTGGAATCTTCCCATGATTTCGGCAAGGACATCCTCCCCCGGATTTTCAACAAGTCCAGAGTCTTCGCCTACGATTTTCGCAGGAACCACATCTCCGGGCTTACTAAAAAAGAAATCGGTTACTGGCGAGATGTAGGGACGATCAAAGCTTTCTGGGAAGCCAATATGGATTTGAGAAATGTCAAACCCGAATTCAACCTTTATAATAAAAAGTGGCCCATCAAAACCGCAAACTACGGAACTCCACCAGCTAAGTTCGTCTTTAATGAAGATGGGCGCCGAGGCCAAGCCATCGATAGCATCGTTGCCGAAGGAAGTATTATCAGTGGAGGAATTGTGCAGAAATCGGTGATCGGCCGCGATGTCAGTATCGATAGTGGAGCGGTGGTCATCAACTCCCTGTTGATGGACCGGGTAAAAATCGGCAAAAACTGCAAAATCAATATGGCTATCATTGACAAGGACGTTGAGGTTCCTCCCTGCACCACTTTGGGGTATAATCTGGAGCAGGATAGAAACCGTTTTTTCGTGGATGATGAATCCAACATAATCATCATTCCCAAAGGCTTTAAATTTCCCCACTAGGCGACGGCGAACCGCCGGCGGCAGTGAGAACGTGGTATTCTTCCACAGCTTTTACCCTTTTAGGGCATG
>CATMOP010000026.1 GCA_950072225.1 uncultured Nitrospina sp. | reverse complement strand
AATTGCAACCAGAAAAAAGGAAATAATAAAAAATAGCATGGTCCGAAACTTCATTAACTATGGCCTCAACCCATCAACTAAAATTATTTTTTCCAGTTCGATTCAAAACTGCAAAGGATTGGGCAGTCACTGGTGAGTGTGGATTTTGCTTAAGCTTTTGTGCTCCGAAGGGGTATTACCTGCATTGCTTTTACAGTCCTCAACGGGGCTTATCTCAGCCCAATAGACTAATGCTCATTGTGTACCCCTTTAGGGCACGAAAGCTTAGGAAGGTTGCTACCCCAGCGGAGGTTCTCCGCTTATATCTCCGTGGGACAACACCCGGCCTCACCAAAAACACCTTTATATGGAATCTCACCTTGTAACCGTTTGACGTAGTGATCGGGGTCCTTTCGAAATACATCCGGACAATAGGGACATCGGCAAAAAAACACTTCCCATCCCGAAATTTCCATGCGCACGGTCCATTGCACCGGTTTTTCCGCCAAACAGGTTGGGCACACGACCAGGTCCTTGGTTTCCTGAAGGTACTTGGGAGGGTCCTGGTTAAACAGGTCGGTGCAACCCTGGCAACAAAAGAAATACTCTTTGCCTTCGTAATTGCTCTTTGCCCATCGATCCGCACCAATTCCCAACCTCACCAATGAACAACCACAGGCGGGACAAATGGAAGTTACTATCGTTTTAGCCGAGCTTGAGGTGTTAGTTGTCATTGCATTGGCCTTTTTCTGTTTCATTCATATCATCACAACAAGATGATTCCTTTTTTTTGGGAAATAATTCCACCACGAAATCGATCAGACCCTGCAATTTGCTTCTTGTGCATTCACAGGCTTCTTCGGCAGATCCTGTTTCCTCTTCTATCTTGTCCCAATCTACATATTTTTTCATAGCAACAGTGTCCCTCCATAAATTAAAGCCAATGAAGCAAAAATCCTGGCAAAAAGTTTACCCGATTGCTGGTTTTGTCCTAAATGTGAATGGCCTTGAGCATCGTATCCAATATAAGCCCCCAAGGCAATAATTCCAATCGTGGCCTGGATTCTCAATACAGAATCTGTGACCGAAAACAGCGCAATGGCCAAGACCGGCAGAGTAAGCGCCAGACCTTTGTATAGCAATCTATGGAATGGAATAAAGTGCTCAATCAATTGCATGCTGAACGCAAAGTACCAGACTAGAGCGATGGCCTGAAGCCACCAATCCGAAGCAAAAAGAAATATTGGAAGTATGCAGACTAACGTGCAGAAAACCGCATGGCTCAGACCCATTTTAAAACGCTCCCAATACCCGTACTCCAGTGCCTGCATTTCCTTGGTTTTGGTCAATCCGTTTTTCAGAAATTCTTTTAAGTCGGTAAAATAAACGGGGCCATAAATGCCTTCCCAACCATGTTCTTTGAGGTCTTTTCGTTTTATCCCAGCCACAGACAATTGCGGCAGTATCAAACGAGTGTGATCAACCAAGTCTTTTACATTATAAACCTTCAAATGGGCAAGGACAGTTTCTGTTGTAAAAATACCTTCGGCTGCAGCACACCAGACGTTGGTGCCTTGGGTATTGACCACCAGGAGAAAGCAATCTAACTGCTCTTTTTCCAAATATTTCTTTAGATGCCTGACTGTGTAATCGAAATTGCATGTGACGAGGACCGGGGAAGATTTATCGGGATTACCAACTGAAACAGTTTCGGGTTCGCATGGAAACCGGGCAAATCGAAAAAGTGTTTGGTAAATGTCTTTAATCCAACCAATCATTTTTTAATTTCCAGAAGAATGAACATACCCAACATAAACGGCTTACGGTTGACTATTTCCATGCCAGCCTGCCGCACCTCGTCATCAAAGTTTGAAATCGCATGGGTCGTGTTTTGGGTCATGATCCAGGTAAGAAGCCGCATGGGTAACATGAAGGCATAGTAAAAGCATTTGGCTAGAAAATTTTCGGGGATTATTTCGTCGCCGATAAGAACTTTCCCTTCCTTTTTCAAAATTCTTTTGATTTGTTTCAATACATGAAGCCTTTCTGCGCGGGTCAGTTCGCTGAAAGCAAGAGTGCTCAATATGATATCGAATGATTCATCCGGCAAATACTCATCGATGTTACTCAAAGAAATATTTAGGTAGTTTGCGGTAGGAGAATTTCTTTTTGCCACTGCAAGCATGCCACTGTTGGCATCCACACCCGTCACCTGTGCCCCTCGTTCAATACACATTTGTGCCAGGGTACCGGTACCGCAGCCAAGATCAAGAACCCGATTTCCAGGATGGGTATGTTCGGCGATTTGCTGTTTGATTTTAGTCAATGCTCCCAGAGTCAGCAAACTCATGCCTAGATCGTATCGCTCAGGACGGGATTCAAGTATTTTCATGTAAACAAATGACATTTAAAAAACCTTCGAAAAAGTATTCCTATTTTTAAAGTAAGGGTAGTCGCCTATCAGTTAAAAAATTTATGGAGCAGGTAACTAAAAGTCCAGGCTTTATTCATGAATGATATTTAACCTTTGATATTTTTTTTATGATCTAAATAAAATTCTTCCATCTCTTTGTTAGCCGATATCGTGGTTGCAAGGTTTGCCATGAAAGAATCTATTTCTTTGCAGTTGAGCGTGATCAAAATATGTTCGTCACTGATTTCCGTAAAAGTGCGCATTCCCGTACAGCCCAGCGACATGCCGGAGGTAGAATTATTGAGGGTTGAAGGAATCACCGCGCAAGCCGGTCTTCCCAATGCCATGGACTCCATGCTTCCCGACCATTTACAGCATCCCAAGACCTCGTTGTAAATCATTGCTTGTGAAGGTTTCAACCACATCAAGAGCAATTCGGGTTCCACCGGAAAATCTTTTAAAGGTCCATAAACCACGCCAGCTTTTTTCTCTGTAAGGGTGGGGATATTTGCGGGCTCATCCTCTGACAGGTAAGAACATTCACACATTTTTTTAACCAGACCACCCAGTTGTTCCTGTACCTCTTTGGGCATCTCGAATCCCAACACCATGGCCCCTATGGGACAGTTAAAATGCTTATCCGCCGGTGCATAGAACGTTTTTTCTTCGGCGATACGCCAAAAGGTACAAAACGAGGGGAATTCCCCTTCAATAGATTCCACCCCCTGCGGTTGATCATTAACAAAAGACATCGCTATCGGGGGTGTATCAAGCCCAAAAGCTGATGTGATTTCCTGGTTAATTTTCGTGTTATCCATGGTTCCCTCCCAAAAGCAAGGTTTTTATTTAAGTCAGTAATTCCTATCTAACCGTTAATTTTATTTAAACTTTGGTTTGAAGAATCTAATCTTCATTCGAAACCAAAACTGATATCTCGCACTTTAAAAAGAGAAAGCCTTTTACAGCTCTCGCCCCGATTCGAAACTGCCTAAGATTGGGCAGTCGCTGGTGAGTGTGGATTCTTCGCATCGGTGAATCATTTTTTTTAAAACTTTTTTCATGGATTTAAGACCTTTAATTTTTTGCTCCACTTCGTTCAGTTTCTTTTGCGCTTTTTCCAGAACCGGTTCACAACTCTCGTTTTTCTTTATCCGCAATTTCAAAAGTTCTAGAATCTCATTTAGAGTAAATCCCAACTTTTGCGCGTTCCGAATAAAGCGAATCCTGGCAGCATCTTCATTAGAATAGAGTCGGTACCCAATTTCGGAACGCATTGGTGGATCGATCAGTCTCCTTTTCTCGTAATACCGTAACGCTTCGATATTTACCCCGCACTCCTTTGCCAATTCACCTCGTGTCATGGTTTTCATTTATTACTCCTTAATAGTGAACTTACACCCTGTACCATAGTACAGGGTCAAGACTTAATTGCAATATTTATTACTCACCATTTCCCTCGTACTTGAACATCATGGAAGGTAGAATATCCAAGTATGTTTTTTGTCTTTAACGTGGGTGTCTCATGATCTTTGGCGATTCTAAAGCGCCTTGTGCTGAACTGGTAGTGATTGGGGATGAAGTAATCAGCGGCTTGATTCTGGATCGAAACTCACAATATTTGGGAGAGCGGATTCATGAGTTGGGAATAGAGGTTTCCCGCATAACCACTGTGGGTGACTCGGCTTCTATTATCGAGGATTGCGTAAAACTTGCTCTGCAACGTTCGGAATGGGTTATTCTGACTGGGGGTTTGGGAGCTACGCATGACGACATCACCAAATCCGTTCTACTCAAAGTGTTTGAGTGCGGTTTGAAAAAAGATGCCAAAGTGGCCGGAATGCTGGAAGCAATGTTCCAGGCTCGCGGCCGGGGGCGGGAAGTTCCTGAGAGCGTGAGAAGCCAGTGTGAGGTACCTGAGAAAGCGGAAATTCTCTACAACGAAAAAGGAACCGCTCCCGGATTTAAGATGCTGAAGGGGAAAAGTATTTTGTTTTCCCTCCCGGGTGTTCCCTTAGAGATGCAATATTTGTTCGAAAAATATGTTGCTCCAGAAATGGCTGGGCACGGGAATAAAGTTTTCCTGCACCGTTTGATAAAAACCACCGGACTTACTGAAGCGGACTTGTGGGTAAAAGTGGGTTCGTTGGAAGCTATGCAGGAAAAAGCAACGATAGCCTCTTTGCCTTCATATCTGGGTGTTCGGATTCGCATTTCGGTGTTGGCTGAGTCTAAACAGGAAGGGGAGCAACGTCTGGATGAGGCGGAAAGTTTTCTGGCGGAACGCTTGTCCCGTTATATTTATGGGAAGGATGAAGAGACGCTTGAAGAGAAGGTCGGCGATTTGTTGCGGGAAAAATCATTGACTCTGGCTACGGCCGAGTCTTGCACGGGGGGGTTGATCGGGCATCGCCTGACACAGATCTCAGGCAGTTCGGATTATTATAAAGAAGGGTTTGTGGTCTACAGCAACCAAGCCAAAATGGATCGTCTGGGAGTGGAACCACGGCTGATTGAAGAGTTTGGTGCGGTGAGTGAGCCGGTAGCCGAGGCCATGGCTCAAGGGGTTTGTCGGGTGACCGGAGCCGATATTGGGGTTTCTGTAACAGGGATTGCCGGGCCTTCCGGAGGCAGTGATCTTAAACCTGTTGGCTTGACCTATATCGCAGTGCATGACCGGTCTGGTACGCATTGCAGGAAATTTATTTTCACGCATGACCGGGTCCGAAACAAAGAGCGCGCGGCGCAGGCTGCTTTAAATTTGGTGCGATTAAAAATCCAGGAAGAACCAGGAGCCTAGAAAGAAAATGCCAACTTGTGTGCATTGTGGAAAAGATTTTTCTCCGCCAGCCCCGGTTTGTCCGCATTGCCAGAAATCGCTTGTGCCTGATTATCCCAGCATGGGATCGAAGGTGTTCATGGTGATATGGATTTTTTTCGTGGCACTGGTGATGGTAATGCTGATAACCATACTTGCTCGCTAAAAATTCTAAAAGCTAACGAATATGTTTGAACGGCAGGATGAGAAGGACTCCGGCAATGAACCCTCCTATATGGGCGAACCAAGCCGTTCCTCCTGCACCGGTTGATGTGCTGTTCCAAATTTGCAGGCCAATCCATATGAGCAGTAAAATGATGGCTGGAATTCGCGCGATGGTCCAGAAAAACCCGAGAAAGATAAAGGTTTTAATTCGGGCGAAAGGGAACAATATCAGATAAGCCCCGAGTATTCCTGATATCGCGCCACTGGCCCCAACCATGGGGATTTGGGAGTTCATTTCGGTAGCGATATGCCCCAGCGCCGCGATAGTCCCACAGACAAAATAAAACAGAATGAAGCGAAATTTGCCTAAAACATCCTCAATTTTGTTCCCAAAAATCCAGAGATATAGCATGTTCCCTCCCAGATGCCCGATTCCCGCATGCATAAACATAGAAGTATAAATGGTCGGATAAGCGCTAACAGGACTGTGAACAAGCTGGTAGGGAATGAGGGCATAGTTTTCATAGAGCACGCTAGGGTGGACAGGAAGGTTGACCCCATAAACAAACACCATGAGGTTCAGTACCAAAAAAAGGAATGTGAAGACCGGGAAGTTTTTTGTGGGATTTTCGTCTTTTAACGGAATCATCGGTGAGGGCTTTGGCGGGCAATATGATAGTATCGAATTAAGGGTCGGCTAGCCGCCGGAGGCAACGGGTCGATACTCGTAAAGCAAGTAAGTACAATTGCGCTTTTTACGAGAGTCCGCTAACTTTTCCTCCCCTGTAAGGGGTTGCCTTAGGGAAATTACCGAACAAATAGAGGTCCCCTTGAGACTCTACGAATTAACAGGTTTACCATATTCCTTAAATTAAAACAGAAAAAGGTTCCAGCAAATGGCTGAATGTATATATCACCAATCGTCTGGTTGTTATTCATGAGTGGCGAGGAAGAACTGGTTCCTGGTTTTGATGGGGAAAAGCTTCCTCTGGCCCCAGAACGACCAGAAGAATCCATTGAATGGGTTGTAGATACCTATAGGAAGCACCAGTTGAAAAGGGTTTCCCATTGGCTGGATGAAACTTTGCCCAAAGGGAAGAGAAGCAAAACCCTTATTCCGGTGGTCTTGCTGGATGTCAATCCGGTCATGCACCGGCAAAGCCTGCTTGAACAGGTTTTTCCTGCACCAAGAATCATTAATGAAGGTTTGCTTGACGTCAATCGGTTGAAGATCATGCTGGACGCCGAATCAGGAATGGGCAAAACTACTTTCCTGAAATGTTATTTGGAAGCGCTTCTCCAGAAACCCGCTCATAAAATCTATTCCCTTCCAGTGTATTTCCATTTAGGGAACCTACCAGAGGGGGGCAGATTTGACCAGTTCCGTAACGGGGTAAACCGTGAAATCATCGATGTGGTTCTGCTTGAACAGGAAGACAATCCAGATTTGATTTTGGATGAAGGACTCCTGGAGAGCACGGTCAATGCCATCTTCAACTACAGCAAGTGCATGCTCCTGTTGGACGGATTTGACCAACTTCATACTCAGGACCGTTTCCAGTTTTTTATGGAATCGTTTCTGGAGGATAACGCCTTTCGCAGTAATTTTGTTCTGCTTGCCAGCCATGGATTCAATTTTGGTTCTTTATCTACCGACGCGGTTATTAAGCGTGGAGAAAGCGCTGCATTTCAAATGGCTTTCCAGAAAATTGATCCCAGGGATAGTTCTACTTATCTGGGAGAAGCCTCTAAAAATTTAAAGATTAAAGACCTGGCTCTATATACCCCGGAACTTTTGAACGTACCCATTTTATTGGGCATGATTCGTGAACTTTCCGAAAACGAAATCCTTGAGGGGTTGAAGAACAGGATGGAGATTTATTCTGCCTGGTTCCGTTTTAAACTGAAATCGGCCAATCCTTCTGCGGATGAAAATTGGGTGGAAGACTGCCTCGACCAACTTTCCGAAATTTCTTACCAATTGATGGTGGAAGGGCGACAACAACGTTTTCTTGATATAGAGCCGGGTTACGAAAAATCTGTCTTAGAAGGAAAGGCAGTCCTTTTATGCGAAGGAAGTGTTGTGCCCTGGTGGGAAGGAATTTTGCAACAGACGAATCGACGTTGGGAATATTGCCATCCATCGTTTCAGGAGTTTCTGGCGGGTCGGTATTTACAGAAAAGCAATTCCTGGAGGGAAATTGTCAGGAAAAACTGTGGGGATGAGAAATGGCATGAGGCCATTAAGATCCTGGCCGGAGGTGTTTCCGGAAAAGAGCTGTTCGATATTTTAATTGAGGAAGGGGAGGTGATGCTAGCGGGAAACTCGCTGGCCGAGGTGGGCGACCTGCCGAAGGGGCAAGGCCTGTTGATAAGGCAATTGTTGAAATACCAGTGCAAGGAAACTCTTCCCCAATTTTCCCAGTGCCGGAAGGTGCGTGTCCAAGAGGTGATTCAGTATAACGAGACCGGATACCTGGAAAACTTGCTGAGCCGTTTATTGAAGCGAGAGCACCGCGATAGTAGAATTTTATTCAGCGTGTTCGAACTAATTCTTGCGAGGCATGGACTCGATTTTCATCAGTTGCTGGATACGTTTGATTTTGAACCTCTAAAGAAACTAGACGAGTTTAAGGAGTTTTTTAATGAGATTGCGAAGCTGGAAAAGGAGGGTAGAGCAATTCTTAAAAAATTTGGGGAAATGGCCACGATTCCTGAAGGAAAATTTATTTATCAGGATGAGGTGGATGAGGAGGATCAGGTTATCCTGAAAGAATTTTCGATCATGAAATTTCCGGTTACCAATGCCTTGTATCGGCAGTTCGATCCGCAACACCAGAACAGGTTTCCTAAATATTCTTTTGATGGCGATCAGCCCGTTATTGGCATCAACTATTATGAGGCGGTTATTTTTGCCCTCTGGATAGGATTGAGACTGCCCTCTGAGCAGGAATGGGAAAAAGCGGCCCGGGGAACAGATGGCAAGACTTATCCCTGGGGAGAGCCAATGGGCTATGAAAAAGGTTTTGCTAACACCTGTGACTTTATGGCGTGTAAGACAAATCCGGTCCTGGAATTGGATCAGGGCATGTCTCCCTATGGATGCTACGATATGGCAGGCAACGTCTGGGAATGGTGCATGCAGAAAAATGTCTCCATGCATTCCACTCAAAGAATTGTGCGGGGTGGATCGTGGATGAATTATCTGGTACATGCCAAATGTGTCTTCAGGAATTCATTTGACCCCTCTGAGCGGCATTTGGCCGTGGGGCTGAGATGTGTCGAAGCTCCTCAATTTACCGAAATTGAAAGAGACGATATCGATGACCTGTAAATCTTTTTTTCCGTAAAAAAGAATAAAAAGAGATCCCCTAAACAATTTCTAATTTCTTTCCCCAGAATCGAAGTCATCCGTTGATAGAGGACAAACACATTCAATATATGCGAAGGGCGCTTGAGCTTGCCCAAAGGGCTCGTGGCAGAACTAGCCCAAATCCCATGGTGGGAGCTGTTGTGGTCAGGCGCGGAAAGGTTGTTGGAGAAGGATATCATTCCCGTGTCGGCTATCCTCATGCCGAGATCGAGGCCTTAAGGCGGGCAGGCAATAAAGCCCAATCCGCCGACCTTTACGTCAACCTGGAGCCGTGTTGCCATTTTGGCCGGACACCTCCCTGCACCGACGCGATCATTCAGGCGGGTATCAAAAGGGTATTTATCGGAATGAAAGACCCCAATAAACAGGTCAGCGGAAAAGGTTTGCGCGCACTCAAAGCACAAGGCGTTGTTTTTGTGTCCGGTGTTTTAAAAGAAGAATGCATGAAGCTGAATGAATCGTTTGTAAAAGTCATGAAAACGGGAATGCCGTTTGTGATTATGAAAACAGCCATGTCCCTGGATGGAAAAATTGCCGCCCGTTCTGGAGACTCGCGTTGGATTTCAGGGAAGCTGGCACGAAATCATGTTCACAAGATTAGAAACCATGTTGATGCCATCATGGTAGGAACAGAAACCGTTTTAAAAGACAATCCTCGCTTGACTTGCAGGCTTAAAACAGGCTCGGTTAAACATCCCATCCGTATTATCCTGGATCGAAGAAATAGAATTCCGCTTACGGCGAATGTTTTTAAAAATAGCCGTTCCCAACCGGTCATTTATGTAACCGGGCTCGGTATTTCTTCTGCCCGCCAGAAAGCTCTGATTGCCAGAAAGGTGGAAATTCTAAACAGCAAATTCGGCAAAAACGGATTCCATATAAAGCATCTCCTGAAAGAATTGGCAAATAGAGATATGAACTCTATACTTATTGAAGGGGGTGCCGAATTGAATGCCAGTGCTTTAAAAGCAGGCGTGGTAGACCGGGTTGTTGCATTCATCAGCCCGATATTAATAGGTGGATCCAAGTCGCCCGGTTTTCTCGGAGGGCGGGGGGTGATGAAGGTGAATAGCGCCATAAAGTTAAAGAATCTTGAAGTGACAAAAATTGGTGAAGATTTAATGGTGGAGGCGACCCCATGTTTAGTGGAATAGTGCTATCGGTAGGAACCATTAGCGAGTATGTCCAGAAAAACGAAGGGGCAGTACTAGTTGTAAATACAGAAAAAGATCTTTCTGGATTTGAGGATGGTGAGAGTATTGCCGTGAACGGCGTTTGCCTTACCGTTGTGGATTCGACCGAGACGACTTTCAAGCTGGATCTTAGTACCGAAACTCTGAGCCGGACCAACTTTAAAAGCGCGAAAAAAGGAGATCGGGTTAACCTCGAACGGTCTCTCACCCCTTCGGCGAAAATAAGCGGGCATTTTGTCAGCGGACATATAGATCAGGTTGGTGAAATCGTGGACATCGAGGAAAAACCGGGTGAGGTCTTGTTTCGGTTTTCCCATCCGGCGGAGCTCAGTCATTTCATCATAGAAAAAGGTTCCATTGCTATAGATGGAATCAGCCTGACCGTTTTCGATTGTAAGGACAACCGATTCACGGTTTCCATCATTCCTTATACTTTGAGCCACACGAACTTGAGTTCGAGAAAAATAGGCGATTTAATCAATATTGAATGTGATATGATCGGAAAATACGTATTTAAAGCCTGCGAAACCCTATTGAAACCGAATGAGAAAAAACCTTCTCTTGATTTTCTCCGGCAACAGGGCTTTGCATGATTGAGGAAATCATGGGAAACGAATTCAGCACTATTGAAGATGCGCTTGTGGATGTCGGGCAAGGAAAAATGATTGTCATCGTGGATGATGAAGACCGGGAAAATGAGGGAGATCTGATGATCGCCGCCGAAAAAGTTACTCCGGAGATCATAAACTTCATGGCAAAATTTGGGCGCGGGCTAATTTGTCTTACCTTGACGGAAAGCAGGACCCGCGATTTGGGATTGAACATGATGGTTGATGATAACCAGTCTACTTTTGAAACTCCGTTTACGGTTTCCATTGATGCCAGGCAGGGTGTGACAACCGGAATTTCAGCGGCGGACAGGGCGCATACAATTAAAGTTGCGATTGATCCGGATTCCGTCAGAAACGATCTGGTAAAACCGGGCCATATTTTTCCCTTGCGGGCAAAAAACGGAGGTGTGCTGGTTCGCATGGGGCAAACCGAGGCTTCGGTGGATATGGCTCGTATTGCCGGCTTACCGCCCTATGGGGTGATTTGCGAAATCATGAATGATGATGGCACCATGGCACGGGTATCTCAGCTGACTCAATTTATAAAAGTGCATGGATTGAAAATGATCACTACCAAAGACGTGGCCGAATACCGGCTCAAGAAAGAAGCGTTGGTGGAAGAAGTTACCTCCACCATTTTGCCGACACCTTCAGGTGAGTTTCGCGCTGTTGTCTTTAAAAATATTTTGAATGACCAGACACATATTGCGCTGGTCAAAGGAGAAATTCAGGAAGATGAACCTACATTGGTCCGGGTTCACTCACAATGTTTGACGGGAGATGTTTTTGGTTCCTACCGGTGCGATTGCGGAGAGCAATTGAAAAAATCCATGGAGATGATTGAACAGGATGGAAAAGGTGTCCTGCTTTACTTGTATCAAGAGGGACGGGGGATAGGAATTGTCAACAAGATGAAAGCCTATGCGTTACAGGATCAGGGAAAAGATACAGTGCAGGCCAATGAAGAACTCGGGTTTAAACCCGATTTGCGGGACTATGGGATCGGTGCCCAGATCCTTCGTAAGTTGGGACTCGGAAAGATCAGGATCATGACGAACAATCCCAGGAAGATAGTAGGGCTGGAAGGTTATGGCCTGCATTTGGTGGAAAGGGTGCATATTGAAGTACAGGCTAAAGAGGACAATATAAAATACCTTCGGACCAAACAGGAAAAAATGGGTCATATGTTCCAAAATATTAAATGAATCATTTGCATGGCTAAATATATAGAAGGGGACCACAATGCGAAAGGGCTCCGTTTTGGCATCGTAGTGAGTCGCTTTAATGACTTTGTGACCAGCAAGCTTCTCAGCGGTGCGCTATCAGCATTCAAGGAGCACGGGGCCGATGAAGAAGACCTGGAAGTGGTCCGGGTTCCCGGAGCGTTTGAAATTCCACAGGCTGCAAAAAAACTTTGCTCCTCCAGAGAGTTCGATGCCATCATCTGTCTGGGAGCAGTGATTAAAGGAGATACCCCGCACTTCGATTTTATTTCGGCTGAAACCAGCCGTGGGGTCGGCCAGATAGGGCTCGAGTTCAATATTCCCGTTTTATTTGGTGTATTGACTACAAACAACCTTGAACAGGCGGTAGCAAGATCGGG
>CATMOP010000025.1 GCA_950072225.1 uncultured Nitrospina sp. | reverse complement strand
TTGCTTGAGTTCAGTATGAGCCCTATGGATAAAGGGGAAAGCGTCAGTGAACAGGTTAGCCGTTCCCTTAAAATTATTGACGAAAGCGGCGTGCCCTATAGGCTCAATCCGATGGGAACGGTGCTGGAAGGCGAGTTCGATGATGTTATGGGGGTGGTCAAACAATGTTACGAAGCCATGCGAGCGGACTGCAAACGCATCACCTGCGGCATCAAGATCGATTACCGGGAAGGCAAATCAGGCCGACTGGAATCCAAAATCGCTTCCATCGAAAATAAACTGGGAAAAGAGATGAAGAAGTAGAAGGGAAAACCTTTTACTTTTCCAGTTGCATCAGTTTTTTTCGGATGTAATGCACGACAGCGCGGATTTCTTTTTGCGTGAGGTTCGATCCCCAGGGCATCATGGCGGTGCCTTTTCTTCCCTCAGTTACAGATTGTATCATTCGTTCTTCTGTCAGTTCTTTTTTCGATTGCTCTGCGGTGAAATTTTTTGGTGGTGGGTTCAGCACGTTGGCCGCAAAGGTCTTGCCATCGCCTTTATCCCCGTGGCAGGCCTGGCAATGTTTGTAGAAAATATCTCTTCCTGTTTCCAAATTGGCAGGGTTTGCGTATACGTGAGGCGCCCAATGGATGAGGACCCATAACAGGGCGATTCTTGCAACTTGCCTGTTCACTATCTTACATCTTCAAGTTTTTCGATCAACAGAGTCTGGATCATGTGTTTCTTTAATTTGCGGATCACCTTATTGAAGTCCAGGTGCGGATTTTTCAGGGACACATAAAAAACATCAATCGCCCGGTCCCCCTGGGTGGAAATCTTGGCCCGGTGAATCCGGATGCCGAAATCTACAAATACAGTGGAAACTTTGTAGAGCATACCAATATGGTCCCGGGCTTCAACCCGGATTACGATGAATGGATTGTCCGTCGTTTTTTCAACATGCACCCTAGGGACCATGGCCATCCTTTTCTGCCCGCCCACGTACCGAGTTCGGGATTTCAACAGGTCCTGTAAACTGATTTCCCCGGAAAACAGCCGACTCTAGGTATTTTTAATATCTTTCCAGATTTCAAAGTCATCAGCTGTGCTGTTGGTGCCTGCTTCGACTTGTATCGAGACAATCACCATTCCATCCTGTTTGAGATAGAAATGCGCACCAAGAATGTTCAGGTTTTTGGCGGTGACGGTACCCACCAGTTTTTTAAAAGCCTCGCTGCCGGTGGGGCAACAAAGGGTCAGGTTATGGTAGTTCCCTTCTTCATGAAACTGGTGATGCAGAATAAACAGTTTATCTTTAAAAGACCGGATGAGGCGGATATGAAGTGCCACCTCTTCGGAAGAGGCTGTCATCAAATAATCTTTGGGCATCTGGCAAAGATGTTCTTCAATATCGTTTACAGGCAGTTCCCGATGCAGGGCTTTGAAAACCCCGACCCGGGTGGCCCGGGGTTGCTGTTCCAGGGACTTCGGGTTTTCCAGGTATTTCAGGGTTCTTTCATATAACTCTGAAAGCAATATCTTTTTCCAGGCGGTCAGGGTTCCCGGAGCCACCGCCCGCAACTCGGCATAACTGAGAAGGTAGAGTCCTTTCAGCTTTTCCAGGTTTTCAACTGTGTTTCCGAATTGCTGGATAACCCCAGGTTGGTGAATATCCTGATGCAAGGCCGTGTCGATCAGGGTGTAAGGATTATCGAGAAAGAATTGCAGGGTTTGGGCATCCGCTTCTTCCAGGTTCAGCCTTTCCGTAAGGGATTTCAAAAATTCATGGTGGCCCAATTCGTCATTGGGCATTTTTCGCACCGATTGAAGAAGAGCCGATAATTTCAGAACCCCTTTCGCTGGGTAATTACGGTACAAGGCGGACAGGTCGGTGGGATTGGTGATGCTGGTAATGACCAATTCATCCAAAAAGCGGATGACGCGCAGGGAATGTTCATCGGCGGTGTAATGATGATAGAAGTCATGGTTCACCTTACAGTGTGCAAGGCCGAATTCCGGCAAGATTTGTTCAAGAATGCGAGTTTCGTGCATCAGTCGCAGGATTTTTTCTGCGGCGTTATCTTCCAGAATGGGAAACAGGAAATCTCTAACCTCCGCGCCCTTCATGAATTGCGCGTTAATGAGGTTTTTGTGCAATCGTATTTGCCGGCGGAGCTTGTAATCCGGCATGACCTGATGTTTTCTGCAAAGTTCCAGCGCCGTCAATAAAAGGGATTTGTCTTTTTTAAAATCCTCTTTCGTATCACCCTCGTAAATCAGGGAGGAATCCGAAATATGGAATCCATGCCCTAAGGACTTTTTGGTCAATGAGGAGATTACTTTTTTGAGAGACCTTTTGGGTTGCCGGCAATGCTCGAAAAGGTTTTGGGAAAAATTATAGATATTTGTGGCGTGTAGATAGTAGTCGCGCATGAACTCTTCAACAGGTTGGCCATCGGTGGAAGACAGGTATCCCAGATTGGCCGCCAGTTGTTTCTGGATGTCGAAAGTCAGGACATCGGTTTTTTTCTCGGTCAGATAATGCAGTTCATTGCGGACTCGAAGGGAAAAATCAACCGAATGGTAGAGCGACTCGATTTCCGGCCGGGACAGAACATGGGTCTCATTGATTTCACGAAGCGAGTGGCATCCGTAGCGCACGGCGGTAGCCCAAAGGGCGTTGTGGTAGTCCCTCAATCCCCCCGGTCCGTTTTTAATATCCGGCTCCGGATGACAAACTACCCCCTCCTCCTGACCGTGCCGGGTGTATTTTTCTTTCAATTTAGAATTCAAGAACTGTTTTACATTTTTTTGCAAAACATTTTTATGGATGGAGTTGTAGAACTTTTCATAAGTGCTTCGGCTACCAATGAGAAACCGGGTTTCGATCATAGAGGTTTTGATAGTCAGATCCTCCCGGGCAAGTTTTATGCAGTCTTTAATCGTACGGGAGCTGTGCCCGATTTCCATGTCGAATCCCCAAATAACCGAAAGCGCATCCTTAATGAAAGTTTCAGTGAGAGGCTGGGGTTTTGCGGAAAGAAGAAACAATAGGTCGATATCTGAAAGTGGATTGAGTTCCCCCCGGCCATAACCTCCCACCGCAATGAGAGAAAAATCTTCCAGGACGCCGGCTTCGGCATAAACCTCAAGTTGTGTCATGGAAAGAAGGACATGCCGGATGACTTCATCAACCAGGCTGGTATGGGCCTGGATGATTTCGCGTCCGCCGATTCCTGAGCGATGCCGGCTCTTGATCCTTTCCTTCTCCTCGTACAATAATTTTTTAAAGGCTTGGAAATAGGGCAGTCTTTGCCGGGGATCGGGCGGAATATTCTTTACCTGGCTGAAATCAATCGCCAGTCGGTATACATGTTCAGAAATGTCCATAAAGGAAAAATTAGCAGGGAAAAGAGTTTATTTAAAAAGAATAAAACAATTATCTCATATTTCAAACATTGTTCATTCCCGTATACATAGGAAGGCTTCCCGAACTGTTTTGCTTGCCTCTCTCTCGGTTCATTTTTTCGGTGCTTTTGTGGGGAATGGTCTGACCAAAATTGCTTGACAAGAAGGGGCTAATAATTTAGCTTAACCGTTCTTCTAACAGACATTAGATGCTGCACTTTCCTGTTATTTCTACCACTCGCGATTTGGTTATTTTAGCAATTCGTTATTTAGATAAATTCAATCTGGGATTGCGGGAATAATAAACCGAGAAGGCTAAGGAAAGGTAGATATTTATTTTTTAAAGTAATTTCTTATTGGGGTAAAGACGATGTCAGAACAACCAGATATTATTTATACGAAAGTGGATGAAGCGCCTCAGCTTGCGAGTGGATCTTTTCTTCCCATCATACAAGCATTTACCCAGGCGGCAGGGATTAACGTGGGTACAATGGATATTTCGTTAGCCGGACGGATCATTTCTCAATTTCCTGAGAGACTCAAACCGGAGCAGCAGCAGCCGGACGATTTGGCTTTATTGGGTGAATTGGTACTTCAACCCGATGCCAATGTTATCAAGCTTCCTAATATCAGTGCTTCCAATCCCCAAATTAAGGCGGCTATCGAAGAATTGCAATCGCAGGGCTATGATCTTCCGGATTGCCCCGAAGATCCGCAAAATGATGACGAAAAGAAAATTAAATCCAAGTACGACAAAGTTAAGGGAAGCGCGGTCAACCCTGTTTTGAGACAAGGGAATTCGGACCGCAGGGCCGCCGTTTCGGTCAAAAATTACGCAAAGAGTAATCCGCACAAAATGGGCCCATGGTCCAAGGACTCCAAAACGAATGTCGCGACCATGAAGAGTGGAGATTTTTGCTCCAACGAAAAATCTACGACCATTACCGACCAATCAGCAGGAAACGGTAAGATTGAATTTGTCGCCGAGGATGGAAGCGTCACGGTGTTGAAAGATAAAGTTTCCTTTGAGACGGGCGATGTAGTCGATGCGACCAATATGAGTTGCAAGGCTTTACGCCAGTTCATTAAAGAGCAAGTAGCGGAAGCAAAAAAAGCCAATGTTTTACTGTCTTTGCACATGAAGGCCACCATGATGAAAGTTTCCGACCCTATCATCTTTGGTCATGGCGTTACGGTTGTTTTTGCGGACCTGTTTGAAAAGCATGCGGACGTTTTTGAAAAACTAGGTGTGAACGCCAATAACGGTTTAGGCGATGTTTACGCAAAGATAAAGAGTTTGCCCGCCGACCAACAGAAAGAAATCGAAGCGGATATTCAGACCTGCATCAAGAATGGACCGAATCTGGCGATGGTGGACTCCGACAAAGGCATCACAAATTTTCATGTTCCGAGTGACATCATTGTCGATGCTTCCATGGCCGCTACGATTCGTACCTCCGGGCAAATGTGGGGCCCTGATGGCAAGGCCTATGACACCCTGGCCATGATACCGGATAGCAGCTATGCCGGTATTTATCAGGCGACCATCGATTTTTGTAGAGAGAATGGCGCATTCGATCCAACCACTATGGGAACGGTGCCTAACGTTGGCCTCATGGCAAAAAAGGCGGAGGAATACGGGTCTCACGATAAAACATTTGAAGCGGCTGGAAAAGGCACCATCCGATTGCTTGATGGGGCTGGACAAGTTCTGCATGAGTTCGATGTAGAAGAGGGAGATATCTTCCGCGCTTGTACGGTAAAAGATATAGCCATCAAAGACTGGGTTAAACTGGCTGTCAATAGAGCCCGGCTCTCTGCAACCCCTGTTGTTTTTTGGTTGGACAAGAACAGGGCGCACGATGCCCAGATTATCGAAAAAGTAAACCTCTATTTGAAGGATCACGATACCAACGGCCTGGACATTCAAACTATGGCACCGGTGGTTGCAATGAATCACTCCCTCAAACGTGCTAAAGAAGGCAAGGATACTATTTCCGCAACGGGGAACGTCCTGCGGGATTATCTGACCGATCTGTTCCCAATTCTGGAGCTGGGCACGAGCGCAAAAATGCTCTCAATCGTACCGCTTATTAATGGCGGAGGTCTTTTTGAGACCGGAGCCGGAGGGTCTGCTCCTAAACATGTTCAACAGTTTCTCAAAGAAGGGCATTTGAGATGGGAGTCTCTGGGAGAATTTTTGGCTCTATCTGAATCTTTGGCGCACTTGGGCCGAACAAAGGACAATAAAAAAGCTGCAATTCTGGCGGAAACCCTGGAACGGGCTAGCGGCACGTTGATGGATAATAAAAAGTCGCCCGGTCGTGAGGTCGGCCAGTTGGATAATGCAGGCACCCATGTTTACGAAACGCTTTATTGGGCGCAAGAACTTGCTAAACAAGATGGTGATGCGGACCTTAAGGCGAGTTTTACTCCAGTTGCCAAGGAACTTGAGGCAAAACTGGATGTCATTTTTGACGAGATGAAGGTTTCCAATGGAAAGCCTAAAGATATCGGTGGCTATTATCTGCCGGATCCAGAAAAGGTTAAGGCGGCGACACGTCCGAGCGCAACCTTCAACAAAATATTGGACAGCTTGAATAATTGATCTTGTGGAGAACCTTCGCTGGCAACGAGCGATAGCTCTACTTAGCTAGCACAGAGCTATCTCAGCTCAGGAAGCCATTACCAAATTTCCACCGGGCGTGGCCCGGCGGCTATTAACAGGTCAAACCTGGTTCAGGTTTGCTTTCATGTAGAGGACTGCTATGCCAAGCGCAAGAAAAAAAATCACGGTAGTTGGCGCGGGTCAGGTTGGCTCCACCGTTGCTCAGTTGACAGCTTATAAAAACCTCGGCGATGTAGTGATCATTGATATTATTGAAGGGGTCCCGCAAGGAAAAGCTCTGGATTTGCAGGAGTCGAGTTGCCTGCAGGTTTTCGATAGCCTGGTGACAGGAACCAACGATTATAAAGATACCGCGAATTCGGATATTGTGGTGATCACGGCGGGCTTGCCTCGTAAGCCGGGCATGAGCCGCGAAGACCTTCTCGCTACCAACGCTAAAATTGTGCAATCGGTGACAGAGAAGATCATGGAGCATTCCCGCGATCCGATTGTCATTGTGGTGTCGAACCCGCTGGATGCCATGGTGTACATGGCCAAGAAAACCGGGAACCTGCCTAAGAACAAGATCATCGGCATGGCTGGCGTGCTCGACTCGGCCCGTTTGCGGACTTTTGTTTCGCTGGAGTTGGGATGCTCACTGGTGGATGTGGACGCAATGGTTCTTGGGGGGCATGGCGACTCCATGGTTCCGCTACCCCGTTACACTTCAGTATCGGGCATCTCGATCACCGAATTGATGACTCAGGAACAGATCGACCGGGTGGTGGAACGCACACGAAAAGGCGGGGCGGAAATCGTCGGGCTGCTTAAAACCGGCAGTGCCTTTTACGCGCCCGGCGCTTCAGTCGTGAAAATGATTGAGGCGATTTTGCAGGACAAACGCCGCATTCTCCCTTGTACCGCTTACCTGGAAGGGGAGTACGGCTGGAGCGGGATATTTTTTGGTGTTCCCGTTATGATGGGCATCCACGGAATCGAGAAGGTCATTGAACTGAAAATGACCGAGGAAGAAACGGCCGCCCTGAATGCATCAGCGCAGGAGGTGAAAAAAACCTGCGATGAAGTAGACGCGATTCTTGCGCAATCCAAATAAAAGAAAACCACCCCCGTACAGATCTCAGAATAATCTGCACGGGGTTTTTTTATTGCCGCGATAAGCTGAACTCTTCATAAATGGTCACCCCTTCCGGTTTGCCATCGCATTCCAAAGTGATGGTGTTCCAGAATTTTTTTCGTGCTTTCCACCGGGGACTCCATTTATCATCCGGATTATCCTGCACGCATACCCGCCAGACCGTTCCTTTCAAAACATCCCGTGAGATATCCAGGATAATAAAATGGTTCATCAGTGCCCTTTTGGCCAACGCGTCAAATACATCTTTTGGCGCGGTGTGCTTTTCATTTTTCTGCATGTCGGCAAAAGGTTTAAAGGTGGCTCCGCCTCCACCTGAAACAATGTGGATCGTTCCGTCCCCGCTTTGGTATTTCCCGGATTCTGATTTGACAACCTTGAATGCGCCATCCTCGACCGGGCTCATGGAATGAAACCGTTCGTAAGAGTGCTGGTTGCCCGCAAACACCAGGTCGGGTTTCAGAGCATTCAACTGCTTTAGAGCCGTGTGGCGTTTGTCCAAATACCATGCGGTGGTGAGTGCCGGTTCATGGACGGCGAGAATGACCCAGAGGCCTTTTTTTCGGGCTTCTGTAATACGCGGCTGTAGCCACGGGGTTGGGTCCTGCCAGGGATAATGATGGATAATCCCTATCAGCGTGTTACCCACCACCCGGGTGCCTTCAAAATTACGAGGTTGTGGATTGTGTTGGTCAGAACGATCGAAACCGGAGTCAAGAGGGTCGATTTTATCCCAGCAACCCGAAGCTTTCGGTTTCCATTTTTTTGGTGGCAGGTCGTTATCGCCAGCGACAAAAAGGCGCAGGGGATAAGGCACGACCAAAGTTTTTTTGATTTCCTCTATGTATCGGTCCGGGCAGGAGTTGGGAAACGGTTCAGGCTGGTAAACGAAATCGCCAAGATGCAGTAACGCGTCCGGTATTTTATTGCGCATGGCATTTTGCACGGCAGAAAAACCTGGTGCGTAACCCCGTTCGCCGGTTCCGGTATCACCGACTATGGCAATGCGCGTGGTAGTACCTTCCCCCATGGAACAATTCACAAATAGCGCGAGAGCCAGCAAAAAGACAATAGCGAACTTTTTCATGTTGTCACCGCAAGATTCCTGGCAGGGTTTCGATGAAGGTGCGAATCTCATCCCGCACCCTGCGATAATGATCCAGGGCTTCCTCTTCCGTTTTTGCGTTTTGTGCAAGCTTTGGCGGGTCATCAAATCCGCAATGCACGACCGTTGTGGCGCAGGTGAAAACCGGGCAGTTCTCATCGGCGTGCCCGCATACGGTGATCACGAAATCAAAAGGAATGGTTTCCACTTCCTTCACCTTTTGTGACTTCTGACCGGTGATGTCGACCCCGGCCTCTTGCATCACCTGCACCGCGTTAGGATTGAGCCCATGCGCCTCGAGTCCGGCTGAAAATGGCTGGATGGAGTCGCTCTTCAAATGCCGGGCCCAGCCCTCAGCCATCTGGCTTCGGCACGAATTGCCGGTACACAAAAACAGTATTTTCAGTTTGTCTCTCACGCCCTCAAGATACCACCCACTAGCGTGGGAGGCAATTGGGCAAAGGCTCATCAAGCCGCCAATCTCTTTGCTTGCCAAATAAAGCGGTTACTCATTGCCCCTGCGGCTAGCAGTTGATTTTCGTGTTTTTTTCGCCTACTATAAGTGATATGAGGAAACCCGTATAGGGGGATTAGAAGATGCATCTCACCAAACGTCAGCGAGAGATTTATGATTATCTCAAGGAGCATATCCGTTCCAAGGGCTATGCGCCGAGCATTGTGGAAATTGGCAAACGGTTCCAGCTCAGTTCTCCGGCAACGGTGCACAAGCACCTGGTCCATTTGGAACAGAAGGGCTTGATTCGTAAGCAACATAACTTGAGTCGGGCAATTGAAGTGGTGGAAGAACCTGTCCGGGAATACCCGTTGCTGGGGAATATTGCGGCGGGCAAGCCGATTGAGGTTCTGGACCACCGTGAAGTGGTGGCCCTGTTGCCCGATGCCGGAGACAAGGACATCTTTGTCCTTCGGGTCAAAGGCAATTCGATGATCGAAGATCATATCCAGGACGGCGATTACGTGATCATTGAACGGCGCAATGTAGCCGAAAACGGAGAAACGGTGGTGGCGTTGATCGATAACGACCAGGCCACCTTGAAACGGTTTTATCGGGAAAAAGGCCGGGTGCGCCTGCAACCCGCCCACCCGGATATGAAACCGATCATCGTTCGTGAAGGCGACTTTGCCATCCAGGGCGTGGTCATTGGTGTATTACGCAAGTTTGGGTAATGAACACGGAACTACGCAAAATTTTGCACGTGGATATGGACGCATTCTTCGTGTCGGTGGAAGAGGCGCTCGACCCTTCCCTGAAAGGAAAGCCGGTCATAGTAGGAGGCGATCCGGATGGCCGGGGAGTGGTGGCGGCAGCGTCTTATGCGGTGAGGCGGTATGGTGTTCATTCCGCGATGCCGATTGCCCAAGCCAAGCGGTTGTGTCCGCACGCTATTTTTCTGAGTGGTTCACACCGGCGTTACAGCGAATATTCGGCAAAGGTGTTTGAAATTTTAAAACGCTATTCCCCCTTGGTGGAACCGATGTCCCTCGATGAGGCGTTTGTCGATTTGACTGGATGTGAAAGACTGCACGGTCCAGTTCTGAAGTCGGCGGAAAAGATTCGCAACGAGATTCTTGAGGCGTTGGGGCTGAACGCTTCCATTGGTATTGCCTCCAACAAACTGCTGGCCAAGATCGCCTCGGCTTATTGCAAACCCAATGGAATGCTGTGGATCGCACCGGGAATGGAACAAAGATTTCTGGCGCCGCTCCCTATTCAACGCATTCCGGGAATCGGGCCGAAAGGCGGAGCCGAACTACGCCGCATGGGCATCAAATCCGTGGGCGACCTTGCTCGCCTGCCACTTGAATTGCTCGAAGAAGCTTATGGCAAATGGGGCGTGTCCCTTTATAGCAAGGCCAGGGGAATCAGTGACAGTCCGGTCATCGGCGAAGTAGAAGACCCGCGCTCCATCAGCCGCGAGACGACATTGGAGATGGACTCGGCAGACCCATTATTTCTCGAGTCCACACTCAGTTACCTGACCGAAAAAGCGGCGGGCCAGCTAAGAGAAAATAAACTGTTTGCCCGTACGGTGACGTTGAAACTGCGGTACTCTGATTTTAAGACGGTGACCCGATCAAAAACTCTGGAGATGCCAACGGCGGAAGATCATACATTATTTAAGATCGGCGCGGGATTGCTCCGCAAGCTATTTACGCGCCGGGTGCGGGTGCGCCTCATCGGTATCGCGTTCACTTCGTTGACCGCAACCCCTTATCGGCAGGAAGGTTTGTTTGATAGTAAAGGCGGACAATGTTGGGACGACCTGTATCAGGGTATCGACCGTATCCGTCATAAATATGGGTTCCGTTCCATTTTGCGTGCGCGAAGTAATCAGCGTGACGCTAACTGAGGCGTTGTAAATCACCTCAGCTACCCCATTCGGGGCATGAAGGCAAATGAAGAGGATATAACTGGGGTTGGGGGGATTTAGTTTTGAACCTTGAAAAAATAAGGAAAGAGTTTCCGGTGACGGAGGAACTGATCTTTTTCGATCATGCACGGGTGGCCCCATTGCCGGAGCGGGTGCGCAAAGTGGTGACTGAGTTTGTTGATGATGCCACCCGTTTTGGTACCGCCCATTACGAAACCTGGATGGTTGGGATCGAACAGGCCCGGAAAAGTTTTGCCCGACTCATCAACGCCGAAACGGATGAGGTGGCTTTCGTCAAAAATACTTCTGAAGGTCTTTCTATTGTTGCTAACGGACTGGATTGGAAGTCAGGCGACAATGTGGTTATCCCCGACATCGAGTTCCCCTCCAATGTTTATCCCTGGTGGAACCTGAAACGCCTGGGAGTAGAAACCCGCATGGTTCATGCTATCGAAGGGCGGGTGCTATTTGACGATCTGGTCAAACAGGTTGACGCACGGACGAGACTCATTTCTATCAGTTCCGTGGAATGCAACAGCGGGTTCCGCTGTGATCTCAACCGCATTGGCGCTTTCTGCAAGGAAAAGGGCATCCTGTTTTGCGTCGATGCCATTCAAAGTCTGGGACTCTTGCCGATGGATGTGAAACGCGACCATATCGATTTTCTCTCTGCCGACGGGCACAAGTGGATGCTCAGTGTCGAAGGGCTGGGCGGATTCTATATTTCCAGGAAGGTTCTGGAAAAAGTGTATCCGGTAACAGTGGGATGGGGGAATATGGTCAACGCGGCAGACTTCATGAATTACGAATTTGCCTTCAGGCCGGACGCGCAACGTTTCGAAGAAGGTTCGCCCAACACGATGAGCATCCACGCGTTTGGTGCAGCGCTGGACCTGCTACTGGAAACAGGAATTGAAAATATCGAACAGCGGGTGATGGCCCTGGGCGATACGATTCTCGAACAACTTCAAAAGCGCGGACTGAAAATATACAGCTCCACCCAACCGGAGGAACGCTCCGGCAATATTGCTTTTGTAATGAATCAGGACGTCAGTCGACTCTATGATTGGATGCTGGAGAACAAGGTCAAGATCACCGTGCGAGATGGCCTGGTTCGCCTCTCTCCACATTTTTACAACAGCGAAGATGAAATCCTCAGGTGCTTCGATCTGCTGGATAAATATCTGAAAAATTAGCCCTAGTTGGTATTTATTCCTGTCTGGTTGGTAACGGGCATAAAATGTTTTTTATTTAAGCTTGACAAAAATCAAGCCTTGTATTAATATTAGTCATTTGACTAACTAATATTTGAGAACGATGCCAAGAACCAGTGACAAAAGGGAGAGGTTGGTGGATTCCGCCGGGAAGTTGTTTCATCAAGTTGGCTATAGCAAGACTTCTCTTGCCGACATTGCCGAGGATTCCGGAGTTCCTTTGGGGAACGTGCATTATTACTTCAAGACCAAAGCGGATCTGATTTCTGAAGTTCTGGATCATCGTAAAGAAACCATTGAATCCTGGTTTGAAGAGCTGGAGAAGCTCCCGAACCCTAAAGACCGTCTTATCGAAATGCTGGGCAACTTAGAGGGAATGAAGCATAAATTTGTTAAGTAT
>CATMOP010000024.1 GCA_950072225.1 uncultured Nitrospina sp. | reverse complement strand
CATCGAAAATTCTTTCTCCCGTTGAATCGGCATGGATGGCGGCTGTTTTACCCCGTCCCCGGCACTGGACACATAGACCCACCCCTGCCCATGTGCAAGCCCGGCAAATCAAGATTCTGGATACCTTACCGCATATACGAATAAATTTTGAATGATTAAGATTCAGATATCCAAAACGCTACAGGGAAAAATCCGAAAAGGGTATCCTTGGGTTTTCAAGTATCAGATTCAAAACCAAATTCCCGACGGAAGCCAGGAAAACCTGGGAGTGATTTACGATCATAATAACCGTTTTCTGGCGGTGGGTTTATGGGATCCCTGTTCGGATCTTTGTTTTAGAGTGTTGAACTTGGGAAACCCGAGGGAAATTAACGGGTGCTTTTTTCTGGAACGCCTGCGGTCGGCTAAAATAATCAGGAAAGAACTGGAAAACCAGGGAACAACGGGCTATCGAGTCATTAATGGTGAAAGTGACGGGTTCCCTGGGTTGGTACTGGATCGTTATGAAGATACTCTGGTCTTGAAACTGTATACGACAAGCTGGTTTCCGTTTCTGGATGATCTCTGTGAGTTATTTCAAAAAGAATTCCAGAGTCGGCAGGTGGTTTTGCGATTAGCCCAAAACGTTGGTAAATCATTGGAATCCGGTTCCACATACAGGGATGGGCAGATTTTGTATGGACACGGGAATTCGAGCTGGGTGCAATTTAAGGAAAATGGGCTGAAGTTTATGGCTGATGTTGTTGAAGGGCAGAAAACCGGATTTTTCCTGGATCAAAGGGAAAATCGGTTGAAAATCAGGGAAATGGCTAAAGGACGATCCGTATTGAATGTATTCAGTTATTCGGGGGGGTTCTCAGTTTACGCATTTGCCGGTGGGTGCAAGTCGGTGGTGGAGGTGGACTGTAACCCATTTGCTTTGGAGACATCATTGAGAAACATGAAATTGAATTTTCCTGAAAAATCATTCCCAGCTGAAATTTTTGTTCAAAAGGAAGGCGATGCGTTCCAAATGCTGGAGCAATTAAAATCCGAAAAATGGTTTTTTGACTTGGTGATATTGGATCCGCCGGCGTTTGCAAGAAAGAAGAAACATAAAACCCAGGCGCTGGAGGCTTATGCCAGGCTGGTGCAAGCGGGTGCACGGGTAACGTCCGGGGTACTATTTGCGGCTTCTTGCTCGGTACACGTGCCTGCAATTGAATTTTATGATGCGGTGCATATAGGAATTCGTTCTGCAGGAAAAAAATTTGAAGAAATTGCCAGGACGGGGCATGCCCAAGACCATCCGGCAACATTTCCGGAAGCTTTTTATCTAAAATCTACCTACATAAAAATAGGGGTAAAAGGCTAGTAACAACAGGTGGTTAGCGGGCGGGGTGGCGGTATTGATTGGGCGCTGAAACGATATGGGTTAATACGTTCGAAAACGAATTGAGAGTCAGTTCACTACACTCAGCATCGGCTGAAAAGAAAATTAAACAATCTATTTTATTTTCTTCTAGCTTTAGCTTTTTTCTTAGCTTTTTTCTTTGTTGCTTTTTTCTTAGCTTTTTTCTTGGTTGCCATCAAGATCTCCTTTCTTACGTCATATCGGTATTCGTTTCAGCGCCCAAATACCGCTTATCATTCTATGCGATAAGCGTTTGATGTCAAGCGAATATTAAGAAATATTAATGTTTTAGCCATGTCGTTGAGTTGCCGCTGAGTTGCTGTGAAAATTACGAACACGATTTTAACAGGTGCCGTTTTGATAAAACCTCGGGAAACCCGCATAAATAAAGGGGAAAACACCTTGTTTGGTTTTTTTTAATTTTTGCGAGTATACTGAATTTATTTGCTGAATGTTTTAAGGAGTTTAAAAAAATATTAATTTTTTATGAATACTTTGCTCAAAAAGTTAAAATTTAATCAGTTCGAAACATTTCCTGAATTATTTCATGCCATCAGCCCCCGTTGTTTCAAAAACGATCGAGATGAAATTGAGGATTTTTGTTTTTTAGGCAATGATGATTTTGGGAAAACGAAAGATCATTTGAGGGTATTTTTAGAATCCGTCGGGATAACAAATAGCAGCCTTTTTTTTGTTAACCAGGTTCATGGCGACAAAATTTTTATTTTGAATGATGCCGACCTCACTTTCAGTGAGGCGATGAAAAATTCTGCCGATGCTTTGTTGACTCATATTCCTGGAAAGCCAATCGGGGTTTTTACCGCAGACTGTCTTCCCATTTTGATTTATGATCCGCAATTAAAAGTGATTGGGGCCATTCATGCTGGCCGGAAGGGGTCGGAAAAAGGCATTCTTTTTAAAGTGGTTAGGGAGATGGGTCGTGTGTATGGATCCCGCCCTGAAAACCTGTTAGCCGGTTTTGGGCCAGCAATCGGAGGATGTTGTTATGAGGTGGGTGAGGACTGCGTTCAACCGTTTAAAAAAATGTTTCCTGATGAAAGGGGTTGGTTGCGGTCTGGCTTGTCTGGAAAATACTTTCTCGATTTGATTGCGGTGAATAAAATGGAAGGTAAAAAAGCCGGTCTTCTTCCGGAAAATATTTTTTCAATGGATCGTTGTACTTGTTGTTCCACCCCAAAAATGTATTCCTATCGACGCGAAGGAAAAACAGGAAGGATCCTTTCAACAATCATGTTACGTCCATAATGGATTTTTATGTTTGTAATATTGCAGAACTATGATCGATAAAATAAAAAAAGAGAATTCATTTAGCGGGGAGACCTTGCCATTTCCGGTGGATTGGGTGAAAACCCAGCCACGCAAGGTGGAAGATATTTTGTCCGGCCTGTCTGTGGAAGAGCAGGTTCGGTATATTCTTGGGCTTGATCCTCATCTCCAACAGAATCTTCTCATACTTTCCGAAAAAGCGGTTGAGGTGACTCAGTCCCTTCCTGTGGAAGAGGTTTATAATTTAATTAAGGAAGTAGGAAAAGAAGATTCCCTTCTAGTTTTATCCATGGCTTCTCCGGATCAGCTCCAATACATTTTTGATGTGGAATGGTGGCAGGGTGACAAGTTCCAACCTAAACGGGCTTTGGAATGGATCGTTTTGCTGGATCAATGTCAAGATCCTGGAACTCTGGAATGGTTTTTGGGAGAGGATTTTGACCAGAAGGTAGTATTGTTTCAGGCCTTATTTAAAGTCTATAAGCAGGATGAAATGACTGACACTTATGAAGGGGTGGAGGGTCTGGAGCATTTTACCCCTGACGGAGTCTACGATATTTTTTTCAAAGTGGAAAACAGTAAAGAAATCAGAAAACTTTTGCTTTTACTTTATGAAAAGGATCAAAAGCTTTTATACAGCCTGCTGGAAGCGGTGATCTGGTTTCCTGTTACCATTACGGTAGAGAAAGCTTATCAATGGAGAGTGAGCCGCACCGCCGAAAGGGGTATCCCTGAATTTCAAGAGGCGATGGGTATTTACAGCCGTTTAGATTCGGAAGCTTTAAAATTAAAACTGCCTTTACTGCAAGAATTCCCCGTAAGCCGCTTCAGGCTTTCTCCCCGATACCCTCTAGCCCATTTAGATGAGACCCTTTTTTTTACCCAATGTCTCGCTATGCTGGAAAATGAAAATCGCTTTGAAACCCTGCGTTGGGAACTGGTGTGCTTGGCCAACAAGGTCATAGTTGCCGATGGACTTGATCTTTCATCCCTGGATGTCCGGCACCGGGCTCTGCGAAAAACACTGGGTTATATAAACATTGGTTTGGAACTGGGGGCAGAAGGAGACCCTGAAAAGGGAGCCGCTTTGCTGGATAAGATTTGGATACAGTCATTTTTTCAGGTGGGTTACCAACAATTGAGACAGGTTCGATCTGCGGCAAGCACCTTCATTAATGAAAATGGTACCTATATTGAATATTTTATTTCATCGGGGGACAAGGAAAGGCTGGGAGCTTTGGTTTTTCGGTTTCCACAAGTTGCTGAAATGCTTCAGGAAGAGGATCCCTTCAACTGGCGGGACCCGGAATCCATTAAAGATATCCAGGCTATCAATGACTTTATAAACCGGTGGAAATTTTACAGTCGTTTCGCAAGACAGGGGTTGGGACTGAACGAGTCAACATTTTCGTCTTCGCTGGGAGAATTCGATTACCCGGATACCCTGGATGCCATGAACCTTTTAACTTTGGTGACTACAGCGTTGGCGCATTATGTTTTATTCGGGCGGATATCTTGTGATCCGCTTTCTGATGGAGCGGCAAAGAGTTTTCTGGAAATGATCTTTTTGCCAGGCATTTTTCAGGATGAGGTAAAGGTGTGCAATGAAGACCTCATCGCCTCCTTCGAGCAGGAATTGTTAAAAACTCCCATGGCTTGGACGGACTTGGATAAGACGTGTTTGCAGGACTTGCTCCGCGAATGCTCTAAAAATCTTGAAGTCCAGTTTGGCAGTCTTGATCTGACCCGTCCTGTGGACTGGAAATTTGCCCAGGGACTCTGTATTTCAACCAGCCCCCGACCAGCGGCCGGTGGCTGCTAGCCGCAGGGGCAACTAGCAATAGCTTTTATTGGGGAGCAATAGGATAACTCGGCTTGATGAGTTCCTGCTCCATTGCCTCCTGGCGTGGGCTGGCTTTAAACTGTGCGCAAGGGCTTTGGTTGCTTGAGGGGTTATTGCACGCTGGCACCACGCCTAGTGGGGGGATTTTTATTTTAAAATGGGGTAAAAAAGTGTAGACTTCGCACTTCACATGAATCCCGAGCCAGAACCCTTTAATGATGGAGAGGTGAATGATGACCGATCCCAAAAAATCTACAACTCAATCCCCGAAAGAAGAACCCGCACTTTGGGAGTCCTACGGCTCTTTTCCAGTCTGGGTGTTGAAGCTGATTAATGCACTGACCCCAGACTTTCTTATATCGAAGTCTCCGGCTCCCAAAAGAAAACTTCCCCAGTAAACTTAACGTTTTTCTATTTTGATGAAACCCATTCAACGGGCATTGATAAGTGTATCGGATAAAACCGGTATATTGGATTTTGCTCTCGAACTGCAGAAATACGGTATCGAGATACTTTCCACCGGCGGCACAGCCGACTTGTTGCGCAAGGGAGGAGTCCCTGTGATTCAGGTATCCGACTATACCGGTTTCCCTGAAATGATGGATGGGAGGATCAAGACACTTCACCCGCGAGTCCACGGCGGGATTCTGGCCCGCAGGGATGTGCCAGAGCATATCAAGGCAATGGAAGATCATGGAATCCGGCCCATTGACCTGGTGGTGATCAACTTGTATCCATTTGAGCAGGCGGTAGCACGAAAGGATTGTTCTTTGGAAGATGCTATCGAGAATATTGATATTGGCGGCCCTGCAATGGTCCGGTCAGCGGCAAAAAATTCCAAAGATGTGGTGGTGATTGTGAACCCGGCTGACTACAGCGAGGTTTTGAATGAAATGAAGTCTGGGGAAGGGGCCGTGACACTGGATACACGCAGGCGGTTGTGTCGGGATGCGTTCGCACATACGGCGCGTTATGATTCTTTGATAGCGACCTATTTGACCGAAAAATGGGATGATGGTTTTCCTCCTATATTAAACCAGCCGTTTGATAAAGTGCAGGAGCTCCGCTATGGCGAAAACCCTCACCAGTCCGCTGCGTTGTATAAAGAAAGTTCTCCCTTGCCATCCGAGATTATTTCCGCCAAACAACTTCAAGGCAAGGAGTTGTCTTTTAATAATTTTATTGATTTGAATGCTGCCTGGGAGTTGGTCAAGGAATTTGATAAGGGTGCGGTAGTGATTATCAAGCACACCAATCCATGCGGTGTGGCGATAGGTGAAGACCCATTAAAAACATTTATTGCGGCCCGTGAGGTGGACCCGGCATCAGCGTTTGGAGGAATTCTTGGATTCAATCGACCCGTTACTGCCCAAACGGCGGAGGAAATCGTTAAAAACTTTGTTGAAGCCGTTGTGGCACCCGGATTTGACCTGGAAGCATTGAAATTGTTTGCCACGAAAAAAAATATCCGCCTTATGCAGATGCCGGAAATGGGATCTCCTGCAGATACTGGAAAATTTGACTTGAAGCAGATAGGTGGGGGCTTGTTGGTCCAAAGTCGGGATACATTGACTTATGTTGAGGACCAACTCAAGGTGACCAGTGAAAGAAAACCCGATGACCGGGAAATGGAGGATATGAAATTCGCCTGGATTGTAGCCAAACATGTTAAATCCAATGCCATTGTTTATGCCAAAGAGCAGGAAATTCTTGGTATCGGCGCGGGTCAAATGAGCCGGGTCGATTCTGCCCGCGTTGCGGTTGAGAAGGCACGCAAACCTTTACAGGGAGCGGTAATGGCTTCGGACGCGTTTTTCCCCTTCCGGGACTCGGTTGACGAAGCCGCAAAAAATGGAATCACCGCCATCATTTCCCCTGGCGGTTCCATTCGCGATGAGGAAGTCTTGCAAGCGGCTAACGAGCAAAAAATAGCTATGGTGTTTACTGGCACCCGTCATTTCAAACACTAGAGATACCTCAAAAAACAACTCCCCCTAGCCGGCCAGCGGCCGGTGGCGGTGATATTCTTCCTCAGCTTTCTGGGGGCCCCCGCAGGGGTAAACCAGCAATAGCCCGTCAAGCCGAGAAGCCGATTGGGCGCACGATAAAGACATTGCAATTTGCCTTTTCTGCGTGATATCTCTTCACTTGCCTTTACCCTTGCAGGGCATGCGTGGTATTCAACTATTGCCTTCATGCCCGGAACGGGTAAAGATTAATGAAGAGGGCACCATACATGCCCCGAAAGGGGTACTAAGGGGCCGCTTTATTGCTTTTTTCGGTAGTAGCTCTCCCGCAAAATTTAATCTTTGTTATAGTCTGGGGGTAAACAGTTTTTACCAAAAGCCGATAAGTTATGAAGGTTGGGTCCAATTTGTCAAAACGATTAGAGACAACGGGCTCTAAGCAAACCGAGCGCCTTGAATTTTTATTGGGCGAGGGGCATCTCTAAAAATCGTTTTGGGCCAAGAGCGGCCCTTATAGAATAAGGGCCTGCGAATTGGCGCAGAGAAAATGTCCGAATAAATAGAGATTTCCTGAAATAATTCATAAAGAAAACCATGAAAAAACTCATCATGTTGATGATTTTAGGGGGGCTGGCTTTTGGAGGATGGCAGGCTAACCTTCGCTGGGAAGAGTTTAAACCCGTATTAGCGGAGTTGGAGGAAAGGCATCCGGAAAAATACGCGCAAATGGTTGCAGAGGCCAAGTCTTTTCATATTAAAGAAACCAAGCGGCTCTATCATGCAATTGAATCCATGACCCGAGAGGAAGTGATCAACCTGCGTTATGAAAAATGGCAGGAAAAACGACAAGCAGACAAAGAGTTCAACGAAAAATATTACGATGACGAATTGCTGAATCGCATTGAGGTGAAAAAAGCTCTGCTTAAAGACTACCAATCCCGCATGGATGAAATACGCAAGTTGAACGAACGCCAACCTGTGAAAGTCCGGTTTGAGCAATGGAAAAAAACCGAACCCTGGAAGCAAAAGCTCATCCTCCACGAAAAATGCGTGAAGTATGTAAAAATGGAAATAAAAGACAGGGAGGTTTTCCGGCGGGGCTTGGAGATTTCTAAAGTTTCAACCCTCATGGCTCGGCTTTCTAATAAACCGTTTCCCGTAGAATTGCTTTGCAACGATCTGGTACCTGTTGCAAAGTCTCCGCAGAAGATTCAAGAGGCAATCCAGCGTTTGAAAGCAACCTTGACTTTTAACTACTATATTCGGTTATTGGAGGAGGTGGGCATTCCCAAGAAAGAGATCTTCCTCTTCAACGATGAATTGAAAGGCAGGGCAAGGAATTTCACCGATTCCTGAATCCCAACACTTTTTTTATTACTCCGGGGCAACTGGGCAAGAGCTTGGTTGTGCCGAGATGCTTCGACAAGCTCAATATGACACCCCAAAACCCCCCGCAATCGTCATGCTGAGGCCCTCGAAGCTCGGAGTTATGCAAAGCTCTCCTTGTCAGGGGGGACATTAAAAGTATTACCCCGTGCGGGGCACGAGGGCTTAGGAACAATATCACGTGCGCTTGAGGGGTTGGCCTGCTTGACGGGCAATGCAGTACTGGCCCCACGCCTAGTGGTCAGGTTGTTTTTTGGGGTTGTTCTTTTTCCACGGGGTAGGTTTGTTTTAGATCTTCCGTCAATTGATCGAGGGCCGTTGCCAACTGTTTGATTTCGGTATTGGACTTGATTTCGGGTAGCTCGGTAGTTCCATGCTCCTCCGCAAACCGTACCAGTTTTCTCAGCGGTTTTATAATCATGCTGACGGTATAGAATCCGCCAATAATACAGACAAGAGTTCCGACCAGGGCCATTCCGAGCATTTCATTTTTCAATTGCACGGCACTGCGAATGATCCGGTCTTTTAACAGTTCTATTTGATCGGGTGTTAAAGTCTGGGTATCCATGGTTCCCACAATTCTCTCAACCTGTCCCAGTTGGACGTAGAGAAAAAACGCGGCATAGCCCAGGCAGGAAATGACAACGATATAGCCGGTCATCAACAGATTGATGATGCTCTTCTTTTCTCCCGGAAGCTCGTCCCTAAAAATGGAATTCCTCTTCATGATTTACTAGGCCTCTTGAATACTGAAAAGAACCGTTTTCCCAAAACAGGGTAAAGGGACGCTTTTCGGTATCGGTTCCAGGTTTTTTTTAATCTGTTAAAACGCTCGCTCGTTGAGGGATGGGTGCTCATAAATATTGAGTTTCCCCCTTCCTTGCTTTTTCCCAGTTTGCGAATAAAGTTTTGCAGTCCACCTGGAAAGTAGCCCATGCGGTAGGCGAATTCTCGCCCATACCGGTCTGCCTCAAACTCCAGGTTTTTGTCCAGGCCCTTGGTGAAAAGGACGTTGGATACTTCATCGATCAATTTGTCAAACAAGCCGGGGTTTTTATCCATCACCGTGAGTGTCAGGGCGCTGAGCCCTTGCAAACTGCGACTTCGCCCTAAAGTTTGCAGAGCATGCTTTTGGCTAATATGCGCGACTTCATGCGCCAGCACACCGGCTAACTGTGCCTCGTTTTCGATCATCCTTAACAATCCAATACTGACAAAGACGTAACCCCCGGGGGTCGCGAAAGCGTTGGGAGACTCAGTGTCTAAAATCGCAAAATGGTATTCGATATCAGGGCGATTGGAAACATCGGCAACAACCTGCCCCACCAGATTGATATAACGGAGCAATTTGGGGTCGTCGTAAACGCCTCCAAACCGACTAAACACTTCCACAGCCAGCCTTCCGCCTATGGCTTTTTCCTCCTTATAGGCAATGGGTTGAAGGGCCTGAAGGGTGTTCACGCTTTGTTTGAGAATCTTGGAGGTTTTTTTATCGAATATTCCCAGTGATTGGCCTAAACCGATCAAGCCATCGTTGCCGGTGTTTTGTTGCGCTTCCGGCGGAGGAGCCTTCGGTTCTTCTATCGTGATATCCAATTCCTCCTGTCGTGGTTTGGGTTGAGGTTGAGTGGATTTTTCCACATCCTTCAGGAACTGGTCCAGGTTGAAAGAATAGGAGGGGACTACCCATAGCAAAAGTCCCAAGACCCACAGGCAGAAAAAAGAAACTCCAAATATTTTTAAATTATTTTTGTGCATGATGGATTTTTATTGGGAATACTCACCCAGTTTTCCTTCTTCAAGAAACCGGTCCAGTGCTTCGGGCCGAACTTTATAATCTTCCATATCTTTGACCGCCTGAATGCTTTCAGAGGTAGCCCCTTTTTTCCGGGCGTGCTGCTCTGAAATAGGACTCAAACCCCTTATGCTGGAACCGGAAGCGGATTCCCGGGCGGCCATTCTCTGGTTTCCTCCCAGGGCCCCCAGCACATCCCTTTCTCCCTGTCTTTCGGCCGGGGCTTTTTTGGAAAGCTTGAAGCGAAAAATCCAGCCGGTTTTCCCGACGGTGGAAACCTGAAAAAATTTACCGGATTTTTTCTTCACCTCCACCCGGGTTCCTTGCTTGAGCCGGCTCAATATTTTGGACCGTGCCGAAGCTTCGGCCTGTAGTTTAGTGGACGATTTTTTAACATACCAAGTCTCGGCTGTCGCCAAATAGGGCAGTAAAAGCATCGCCAATCCTAACAGCACCATTGAAAACTGAATAAAAAGGGATTTAGGCATGGAATGGTTTGTAACAAAGTTTACGGAATGTATCAAGCTTCTCCCAAACCGGGCTAAACGTCAACCTCAATCTCCGGCCAGCGGCCGGTGGCTACTGCAATAGCTTTCTCCTGCTAGCAAAGGGTTGACTCGGCTTGAAAAGTAGTTGCACTATTCCCTCCTATTTTTGGGAGGGGGCTGGCTTTAAATTACGCGCAAGGATGTTTGGTTGCTTGATGGGTTATTGCTCATTGGCCCCACGCCTAGTGGGGGTCGAATGCTTTTTTTAATCGAGACCAGTTGAAGGCCGATCCAGGATCGTATTTGCACTCGACTCCATTTTCGCCTTTTTGCACGTGGGCGTGGCCCAGGATGCCGGAAAATTTAGAATAGTCTTTTAATCTGTCGAGGGGGTGTCGTCTGGTTTTTTTGTCAAAGGGTACTTGCAGTTTAATTCTGGGGAGAAGCTGATTAATTCCGATGCAGAGTTTGATCAGGGCTTGATACTGGTCCTCGGTAAAATCCCACATGTGCACCACTCGGCCATTTATCTTTCTGCTGAAGTAACCTCTTTTACCGTAAGCGCGTGATGGGGTGGTTTGGAAGTTGGCTGTTTGGAGTTTTTTGCGGTAGGCTTCAGGCAATTCCAGCACCCATTTCCCTCTTTTAATTTGGTATTTATCCCGGTTGGTAGGGAGCCATTCGGATTCACGAGCCAGAGCTTCCCATGCAAGATTTGCCATTTCGACATGAATAGCCCTTTCGTTCCCTTGCTGATCATCTGCGGGTGCAGTATTGGTTTTCCAGTACAAGTCACAGGTCTGGTAAAGGGTACCATCGAGATCCAGATAAAAATGGCTACCCTTGAAGGTGCTTTCCGCCATCAACTGGTGGCAGTGGAGGGAGCTGTAGCACGTATCATAATGCAGAACGAACTGGTGGACGTGCTGAACCAGTTCTGCAAACGCTGATTTGGAATTCAGGATCTTATAGGATGAATCTTTTCTGGATGGTGCGTCATTGAGCTTGGGGTCGTGATGGAAACAATTAGACCGGCCTCTCTTATTAGGGCAAACAAACCCTTCATCTTCGTTCCATAAAACCACACGGGTTCCAATATCTAATTTTTGGCCGCAGGAAATTATATTTTGATTCATAATTTGATCTGATCAAAACAGAGTGATTAGGACCTGATAGGGGTTGGGGTTTTTAAATTTTATTTTCTGCAGTGCCTCCCCAATGAAGTTTTTTCCTTAGGGTTTGATAATAGTTTTTTCCGGGGGCCTGTATCAGCTTCACAGAGACACGGGCTTTTTCTGCTTTAAGGATGTCACCAGATTTCATTGCGTAACCCATCTTTCCATCGAGCGTTATTCCGACATCCTCGTCTTCATGGCGCTTGGTCAGTTGTACTTTGATCCTGGAGGTATCGGGAATGACAATGGGTCGGTTTGTCAGGGTAAAGGGACATATCGGACTCAACACCAAAGCATGCATGCTGGGATGAATGATGGGTCCTCCCGCCGAGAGGGAATAAGCGGTGGAACCTGTGGGTGTGGCGATTATCAATCCGTCCGCCCGGTATGATGTCATGGGTTGGTCGTTAACCTGTACTGTGAGATTTACGATTCTTGCTAGGGCGCTCTTGTTGATCACAATATCGTTCAATACATTAAAATCATGCAATTTAGTTTCATCGCGCCAGAGGGAGGCATTCAGCAACATGCGGTGTTCAATTTTGCACTTACCGGTCAAAGCATTTTGCAGGGTTGGATAAAGGTCCTCCTGGGTGGTTTCGGTCAAAAAACCCAGGCTTCCGAGATTGACTCCCAAAATAGGGACACCGTGCGCGTGGGCGATGTGAGCCACATTTAAAAAAGTTCCGTCTCCTCCAAGCACAATGAGTAGGTCGGAATGGGAGGGGATTTCTTCCTGGGGGCAGAGTGTAGTTTCACCGATCAGCTCAGCTGCGTTCTGATCCATATAAAAGTTACAATCCCGCGCCCGCAACCATTGGGCCAGATCGCTGACCACTTTCGGGTCGATGGAGGGATGGTGTTTACAAAATAACCCTATGTTTTTCACTGACTCCTCGGCACTAGAATTATGCAGCCACTCGGCGCCAGCATGACGCTGGACCCAGCGGGCAATAGCTTTTTCCCTTCTACCCCTTCGGGGTATG
>CATMOP010000023.1 GCA_950072225.1 uncultured Nitrospina sp. | reverse complement strand
TTCCCTTCCCTGTGCAACCGTGAGCAATCAGCGTCGCCCCCTCAAACTGAGCAACTTCGACTAGTTTCTTCGCTATCAGAGGAAGGTTCAGAAGGCTCAAGCTCAAACTCCTCTAATTCGGCCTCAAAATCTTCTTCCGCTATATCTTTTTCCTCTATGTCATCGAGAACCTTCACATAGGCGGGTGAGGTGACTTCATCATCCGCAAACAAAGGTTTCGCCGTATCATCTTCATCATTAAGTTCGGGTTCAGGCCGACGAAGCCTTCTTGGATCATCTTCATCGTATTCTTCCTCCTCCATTTCTTCCATCAATTCATCTAGTTTCTGTTCGCGTTCTCTGGAGATGCTCCTGATTTTTATCAGGCCATATGGAACAAGAAAGAGCGCGGCAAGGGAAATACCCATATAGAGGGGATCGTCTTGGAGTTGAATAAGATAAGGTTTGAGAAATTTGAAAGCTTCTGTATCTTCCAGACCGAATCGGGAATTCAGTTGAAACCAGATTTCTTTAAAAAACTCAAGGGCAGTTTGTAAAAATTGTTCGATCATTTTTATGGGGCGGGTTGGGGCCCAAGATAAAGACCGTGATGCAAGAAGCTTCTCTTTGGCAAAAAAGGATGTCCTTTTTCTAAACTCAGGGTTGATTTTTTTGCCTGACCTGAGTCAAAAATATCCTGTTTTGGCATTTTCGCCTCAATAAAACACAAGAAAATTCCAAAGTTTTACCATGGTTTTATTCCGGCCCTTATAGTAGCACAATAATCCAGAAATGCAGTAAAATTAATTACTTGGAAGGTTTTTATAAGGGCTGTTAGATGTTATAATCGGGTCGGGTTTCAGGAATATTTCATTTTCGGAAAAAATATTTATGGAAAAGTTATCGGTCACAATCATTACCAAAAATGAGGAGAAGAATATTACGAGATGCCTCATGAGTGTAAAATGGGCCGATGAGATTGTTGTGCTGGATACACATAGTACGGACCGCACTGTGGAAATTTGTCGGCAATTCACCGATCAGGTTTTTTGCGTGGATTGGCATGGGTACGGTAAACAGAAAAATTTGTGTGCAGACCGGGCTAGCCATAACTGGGTGCTGAATATTGACTCGGATGAAGAGATCACTCCAGAGGGGGCTGAGGAAATAAAGGAGGTTCTGCGGCGGGGCGTGCCCAAATATTCTGTATACCATTTTCCTCGGAAAAACTTTTTTGCCCAGCGCTGGGTCCGCTATGGCGGGTGGTACCCGGATCGAATATCCCGACTTTATGACAAAACGCAGGTAAGTTTTACTGAATCCCAAGTGCATGAAAAACTTGTTCCCGATGGGAATGTGGGTTCCCTGCATAATCCCATACTGCATTATTCCTTTGCTGGAATGGAAGACTATATTGAGCGGCAAAATCGATATTCAACCCTTTATGCCCGTGAGAAAATGAGTAATGGGTTTCGGGCGAGTTGGTCACATCTGGTTCTTCGGCCCCCTATGGCATTTATAAAAAACTACTTTATTCGTCAAGGATTTAGGGAGGGATTTTTAGGGTTATTTCTAGCCATGGCTTTTGCTTTTTATACTTTTTTGAAATATGCCAAAACCAAAAGTGTTTGATGTTTTTTAAGGGGGTCTCTATTTAATTGGTAATTTTCTCTAAGGCAACGGCCCTTATTTTATAAGGGCCGCGCCAAAAGCAATTTTTAGAGATGCGCTTATAAGAGTTCACCCAACTCTTTTTGAGTATTAAATTGTGACAGGGTTGAGGAATTTGAGCTAAAATGAGATTACGTTAAGGTTTTGCCGTTTACAGGTTATGTCCCCGAATTCGGCCCCTCTTACATTTACCGTTTCATCCTTGATGGATCCATCAGACCAATCCAGGAATTCCAGAGGCTTTTTTCTTGAATAAAACACAATTAATGATATTAATGACACCGGTCATTTTATTTTCCCTGACGGTACACGAATATTCCCACGGTAAAATGGCCTTACTGCTCGGTGATGACACCGCCAAACGCCTTGGCAGGCTTTCGTTTAATCCCCTACGGCACCTGGATATTCTTGGGGTGCTCTTTTTCTATTTTGTGGGTTTTGGCTGGGCCAAACCCGTACCTGTAGACCCGAGGAACTTTGTAAGTCCACGTCGAGACATGATGTATGTAGCTATTGCCGGGCCACTCTCCAACATTGCTCTTGCTGTAGGCTGTAGTTTTTTTATTCGTTTGATTTCCCCTGAGTTTTCTTATTTGTTTGTTATTTTAGCTTATGGTATATGGATCAATGTCGCTTTGGCGATCTTCAATATGTTGCCTATGTATCCCTTGGATGGGGCCAGCGTGCTGAAAGGAATGGTTTCTCAGAAAATCGCTGAAAGAATGACCAACCTGGACCGGTTCGGGGCTTTTCTGATTTTAGGGGTTTTTCTGCTGGATCATTTTGCCCACACGGGGATTCTCGGAACCATTTTAATGTTACCAATCAATTATTCGGTACTTTTCCTGAGCCAGGAAACGTTTCCTATGATTATTGAAGTTTTAAGGGCGAGTTTTGCCTGATTTGGACGGGTTATATCAATGAAAGCAAAAAGGATATTGAGCGGAATGCAGCCTTCAGGAAAACTGCATCTAGGAAACTATTTTGGAGCCCTCAAAAACTGGGTGAGTCTGCAGGATGAGTTCGAATGTTATTTTTTTATCGCGGACTGGCATGCGCTCAGTTCTCTGTATGAAGACCCCAAGCGTATTAAGGAGTATTCTTTTGAGTTGGCGGTGGACTGGTTGAGTGCTGGACTTGATCCGGATAAAAGCACGCTATTTATCCAGTCTGAAATTCCCGAACACGCCGAACTCCACATGATTCTCTCCATGATCGTACCGGTTCCTTGGCTGGAGCGAAATCCGACTTATAAGGAAAAGCAGGACGAAATTAAAAATGTGGATATGAGTTCATATGGGTTTTTGGGGTATCCTGTTCTTCAAACTGCGGATATTATTTTATATAAAGCAGACTACGTTCCAGTTGGCATTGATCAGGCTCCGCATCTTGAAATATCGAGGGAAATCGTCAGGCGGTTTCACAAGCTTTATAAAAAGAAAGTCTTCATCGAACCTGAAGCAAAAATATCGGATATTCCCAAGTTGAACGGAGTGGATGGAAGAAAAATGAGCAAGACCTATAATAACGCCATTTTTCTTTCTGATAGCGAAAAGGAGATTGCAAAAAAAGTTCAGTCTATGCTTACGGACCCGGCTCGTGCCCGACGAGAGGATCCGGGTGATCCAGATGTGTGCAACCTGTACCCGTTTCATAAAATCTATTCTCCGCAAACGATGAGGAATGAAATAGAATCCGATTGCCGGACGGCAAAAATTGGGTGCGGGGACTGCAAAAAGATGCTTACACAAACGATGCTTGAAGGCATGCGGCCGATGAGAGAGAAACGGGAGGAGATTCTTGCCCGGCCCGGTGACGTAAAAGAGATCCTGCGGGAAGGCACTCTCAAGGCCCACGCTGTGGCCAAGTCTACCCTGGAGCAGGCGAAACAAGCGATGAAACTGACGTAGGAGCCGGCGAGCCGCCGGGGGCAGTATAGTAAGGGCTTGTCAAGCCGAGAAGGTCTTTGGCTAGCCAATATAAAGTTATTACCCCTCCGGGGCATGAAGGTTGAGGAAGAATATAACGTGCTCATTGGGCCCCACGCCTAGTGGTTGCCGTAGAGAAACTTATTGAATAAATAGAAATCCCCATCGTATATACCTTATGGAAATGAAAGACACACTTAATTTACCCAACACAGATTTTCCGATGAAAGCTAACCTGACCCAGCGAGAGCCAGAATTATTGGCCCGTTGGGAAAAGGAAAAGCTTTATGAAAAAATCCGCCAGTCTGCCAGGGGTAAACCCCAATTTGTTTTTCATGATGGGCCGCCCTATGCCAACGGTCATATCCACATTGGCCATGCGTTAAACAAACTCCTGAAGGATTTTATTGTCAAAATCATGAATATGAAAGGGTTTGATGCCGGGTTTATACCCGGATGGGATTGCCATGGTCTTCCCATTGAACATCAGGTAGGTAAAAAGCTAAAAGAAAAAAAGCTGAGCCTGGAAAAATCAGAAATCCGTAAACAATGCAGGGTTTATGCCCAGGAGTTTGTCGGTATTCAAAAGGAGGAGTTTAAAAGGTTGGGGATATTTGCCGATTGGGAGAACCCTTATCTGACGATGAACTTTTCCTATGAAGCGACCATTGTGCGGGAGTTTGGGAAATTTGTCGAAAAAGGACTAGTGTATAAAGGTCTTAAGCCGGTCCATTGGTGTACTTCCTGCAAAACAGCTTTGGCTGAAGCCGAGGTGGAACATAACGAGCACACCTCGCCGTCAATCTATGTAAAATTTCCAGTGCAGTCTGGAATTCCCCAAAGTGTGGGAGTGTTGAATTCTGAAAAACTGTTTATGGTTATCTGGACTACGACCCCCTGGACCCTTCCGGCCAATCTTGCTATCTGTCTGCATCCCGAGTTCATTTATGTTGCGGTTGCCCATGGGGATGATACCTATATTGTGGCTGAAGATAGATTGTCGATGCTGGTATCTGAATGGGAATGGAAGGATTATAAAATATTGGGATCTTGCAAGGGCGCAGACTGGGAGAATGCGGTTTGTCGTCATCCTTTCATTGATCGAGAATCTAAAGTCATCCTGGGTGAGCATGTCACCTTGGAGCAAGGAACCGGCTGTGTCCATACTGCACCGGGGCACGGGCAGGATGACTATATCGTCGGCTTGAAATATGGTCTGGAACCTTACAACCCCGTCGATGACGGAGGTGTCTTTCGGTCGGATGTCGAACACTTCGGTGGTATGTTTGTCAGGAAAGCCAACCCGGAGATCATCGAAAAACTCAGGCAGGATGGTTTTTTAATTCGCGATGAGAATATCAAACATTCCTATCCACATTGTTGGCGGTGTCACCAGCCCGTTATTTTCAGGGCAACGAACCAGTGGTTTATTTCAATGGATAAAACGGATTTGCGCAAAAATGCTCTGGATGGAATTGGCCGTACCAAGTGGATTCCGCAATGGGGCAGGGATCGGATTTACAGTATGATTGAAAACCGGCCCGACTGGTGTGTTTCCCGGCAAAGATCCTGGGGAGTTCCGATTACTTTATTTACCTGCAATGCCTGTGGGGATTTTATAAATTCCAGCGATTTGTTCGAACGAATTGCTGGAGGGGTGGAAAAGTACGGGGCGGATTTCTGGTTTGACAGTTTGCCTGAAGAACTACTACCTGAAGGAACGGTTTGCCAATGTGGAGGAAAAGAATTTTCCAGGGAGGACGATATTCTAGATGTCTGGTTTGATTCTGGCGTCAGCCATGTTGCGGTTATTGAAAAAAATTCCGAACTCAACTGGCCAGCCGATCTTTATCTCGAAGGCAGTGACCAACATCGGGGATGGTTTCACAGTTCATTACTGGAATCAATCGGGACAAGAGGCAAGGAGCCTTATAAATCGGTACTGACACATGGTTATGTGGTGGACGGGAAGGGTAAAAAAATGTCCAAATCAGCAGGCAATGTGATTGCTCCACAAAAAATCATTGACCAGTATGGTGCGGAAATACTCCGTCTTTGGGTTGCATCAGAAAACTACCGTGAAGACATTCGCGTTTCCAATGAGATTTTAAAACGGCTTACGGAATCATATAAGAAAATTCGTAATACCTTGCGTTATCTGTTGGGGAATCTTCATGATTTCGATTGCAAGGAAGATCAGGTGCCTGTGAATGAGATGCTCGAGCTAGATCGGTATATTCTTCATCGCTTTAATATTTTGAGGGAAAAAATATTAACTGCTTATGAGAACTATGAATTTCATGTGTTTTATCATTCCTTCTCAAATTTTTGCATTATCGAGTTGAGTGCGTTTTATCTGGATATCATAAAGGATAGGCTATATACCTATCCGGCTAAATCCCGTGAACGGCGTTCGGGCCAAACCGCCCTGCATATTCTTTTAATGGGAATGGTAAGGTTAATAGCTCCCATACTTAGTTTTACTGCTGAGGAGGTCTGGAATCATCTACCTAAGAATAGCGTGGATGAAGAAAGTGTTCACATGTCTCAGTTTCTGGATCCAGAGAATGTAAGTTTTGATGAAAACCTTGTAAAGAAATGGGAGTTTCTCGTTGAATTAAAAGGTGAGGTGAGCAAGGCACTGGAAACCAGCAGAAGAGATAAAATTATTGGTCACTCTTTAGATTCCATTGTTAAACTGGAATTGCCCGATAATTTCAAGGCCATTGTTAAAAATGATGAATTGAAATACATCTTTATTGTTTCCGAGGTCGTGTTAGTCGACAGTATAGGCTCTGAAGAGAAAATATTTGAGAGTGATTCATTACAAGGAGTAAAGGTTTTTTCGGAAATGCATCCTGGGAAAAAATGTGAACGTTGCTGGCATTATTTTGAGCCAGATGTTAAGGAAGGAAAGGCAAACGGTGAGATTTGCTCGCGTTGTGAGGATCATCTTCAGACGGCAGGAGCATGAGTGGCTTGAGCAATAAATATTTCCTTCTATTTGTTATTTCTGGGGTCTTGATTGTGGTGGATCAATACACCAAGTTCATGGTTACGCTTCATATTCCCCTCAATTATTCGGTGGAGGTGATGGAAGGCCTTTTCAATCTAACCCATATCCGAAATTCCGGGGTGGCATTTGGGCTGTTTGCAGACCAGCAGTTCGAATATAAAGCTCCGATGTTTATAGCTATTTCTGCTATCGCAATTTTGGCGATCCTTGTGATTTTTCATCAGAACCCTAAAGAAAAAAAACTGGTGCAAGCCGGTTTGATTTTGATATTTAGTGGCGCGATTGGCAACCTTATTGATAGAACCCTTCATGGAGAGGTGATCGACTTCTTTGATTTTGTCGTCAACGGGCATCACTTTCCAGCTTTTAATATTGCGGATTCCTGCATAACCATTGGCGTAGCCTTAATGGTGGCAGACTTGTTTAGCTGGAAATCGCCACCTGACTCCTCTGCTAAAATTATTTGATTCCTGTCCCTTTTAATTTTCTTTCCATGCCTAGAAAACCATTAAAACTAGTGATGATTCGGAGGGGTAAAACCAAAGTCAACAACGTATCCTCACAAAACCTGATCACCTTCATTAGGAAAAAAGTTTTACTTGGCACCGATGAACTTTCCGGGGATGGTAAAAACTGGATTCGGATTGACCGACATTATCAGCTACGAAAATATTTTCTGATAGATGAAGAGGGGCAGGCAACAATGGAGTTGGCGGGTAATCCCAAACTTGAAGATTATGACGAGATGGGCGAATTAAGTCCTCCTTCCCGTCTTAAAGGTGATCTTGAGGAATTGGCTGGTCTTTTGAAGGATATCAATGGCTGACGGAATTTTTCCCTTTTAAATTTTAAAATTTGTGGCTGTCAAATTATATTCTTTAAATTCAAGGGGGTCGATGGTTTCGGGGTATAAGACGTTAACGAAATGTTCCGCTGCTTTGGAAGAACGATGTAAGGTCAGAGCTACTTCATCCTTGAATACCATAATATGTAAAAAAGCATAGGGGTTTAGTATTTCCTGTTGTGCCATGTAAAAAAGGGTTTCCTTCTCATTTTCTTTAACATGGTCTACCAAAGCTTGAATCGCTTTTTTGCAACGGTCTATAGCATGGGGCCGGATCTGATAGCGGGCTGTCATTAGGATGGGCATAAAAAGCTCCTTTAGAAATGGGGAGGGTATCCGCTAGTTTTATTCAGGGATTATATGACAAAAATATAAAAACCGGCAGAGAACTCTATCGGTTTAGAAAGTAGTAGATTTCCATGAAAGAATTACTTGGTGACCAAGTTTTGGGCTTGTGGGCCCTTTGGGCCCGCGCTGATTTCAAACTCTACTTCTTGCCCTTGGCCTAAAGTTTTGAATCCTTCAGCCTGAATTGCGGAAAAATGTACAAATATATCTTCTCCTTCGCTTGTTTGGATGAAACCATAACCTTTTTGATTGCTGAACCATTTTACTTTTCCAATAGCCATGATGCGTCCTTTCCCGGAAGTGTAAGCAATCGTCCTTTAGCATATGTTTAAAAATCATTCAAGGCTCTACATCAATGCAGATAATGTCCTTATAATATGTACCTGAATGTGTAGGTATATCCTAATGTGTGGACCTAATTCTGTAACTCTAAAAATATTAAATATTTATTGATATGGGGGGAGTTTGAAATGAAAATGGTAAACCCAGAATCCGCAATTATCCTGTTGGTTATCCCTCAAAACCGTTTTTGTGATCAGCAATTATTAGAATTAAAATCTGTTTTTGCAGAGATACCGCTGAAGACTATTATCCTTTCCAAGTCAGGGAATGAGGCTGTCGGTGAAAAGAAAACAAGAGTGCTTCCTGATGGGATTTTAGTTGATTGGGATAAAAAATTATTGCCGAATAAAAAATACGATGCGGTAGTGGTTGTAGGAGGTAAGGGCGCTAAAAATTCGATATGGAATGATCCGATTCTACCGCAAATTTTAACGGATCACTTTCGGGCGGGTAAAGTGGTTGGGGCATTAGGACTGTCAGTGGTTTCTTTGGCTCGAGCCGGACTCCTTAACCGTCAGGAGGTTTCTGCTCCACACGATGAAAAATGTATTCGAGAACTTGAAGATGCCGGAGCGTTCGTTGTGGAAGAGCCCCTCATTTCTTCTAACCGTGTTGTGACGGCTGGAGATGACTCCAGTGGCAGAGTGTTTGGAAAAAAAATTTTGGAACTTTTAGGTTTCAATTGAACACTGCATTTGCTGTCCTTTGGGGCCATGTTTTATTCATTTGACCACCTCGGAAATATAAAAGATTAAAGAATAAAAGGTGGGGAACTATCTATAGTTTGTGAACGACATATCAATTCCAAAGTCTTTTTCTTTCAGGCTTGCTATGATTGATTGCAAGTCATCTTTATCTTTTCCACTTACCCGAACCTGGTCGTCCATTATCTGGGCTTGAATTTTTTTCAATCCCAGGCCTTTTATAAAGTTTACGACTTCTTTTCCTTTATCCTGGGGAATTCCCTGCTGGATGGTAATAACCTGTCGGACTGCATCCCCAGAAGCGGATTCAACGTTTCCATATTCTAGTGCTTTAATGGATACCTTCCTTTTGATGAGCTTGCTTTGCAAAATATCGATGACAGAATTCAATTTGTGTCCATCATCAGCATTAATGGTTACCTGGGCCTTTTTGGAATCCAGTTCAACCTTGCATTTACTTCCCTTGAAATCAAACCTTTGTCGGATTTCAAGCATTGTTTGGTTACAGGCGTTTTGAACCTCCGCCAGATCGGTGGTGGAGGCAATGTCAAAGGATGGGTTTTTAGAGGCCATATTTTATATTATTGGTTTTTATGTTTGGATAATTGGATATTAGTTGGTAAATATTCATTGCAGTAAAATAAAATTATCAGATCACGCCATAAGCAACCATTGCTTCGGCGACTTTTACAAAGCCAGCTATGTTTGCACCTTTAATATAATCGACGTGATCTTTTTCCGTTCCATAATTAACGCATTGCTGGTGGATATCATGCATAATTGTTTTTAGTCGCTCCTCCAGTTCTTCCCTTTGCCACGAAAGGCGAATGCTGTTTTGGGTCATCTCAAGCCCGGATACCGAGACGCCTCCCGCGTTGGAGGCTTTTCCCGGTGAGAAAATGATTTTGGCTTTATGGAAGGCGTCAATGGCATCTTTAGTGGTGGGCATGTTGGCACCTTCCGCGACGGCCCTGCATCCATTTTTTATGAGTAGTTTGGCATCCGGTAATTCAAGTTCATTTTGGGTGGCACAGGGGAATGCCAGATCCGCTTTTATGGACCAGGGTCTTTTATCTTTATGGAACTTGCATTTGAATTTTTCGGCGAACTCAGAAATTCTTCCTCGGCGGTTGGTTTTTAAATCAATAATGTAATCCAGTTTTTCTTCGTTCAATCCATCTGGGTCATGGATAAACCCGGAGGAGTCCGATAGAGTCAAAACGTTCCCTCCTAAATGCATTATTTTTTGGGCACAAAATTGGGCGACATTCCCGGATCCTGAGACAATACAGTTTTTTCCCTCAATGGAGTCGCCCTGATTTTTCAGCATTTCTTCCATAAAATAGGCGCAACCATAACCCGTGGCTTCTTTTCGTATGAGGCTTCCGCCAAATTCAAGGGCCTTTCCGGTCAAAGTTCCTGTAAACTCATTTTTCAGGCGCTTATATTGACCGAACATATAACTGATTTCCCTTGCACCCACCCCTATATCTCCTGCGGGAACATCAACGTTTTCGCCGATATGCTTTGATAGTTCTGTCATAAATGCCTGACAAAAACGCATGATTTCCCGTTCCGACTTTCCTTTTGGGTTAAAATCCGCTCCACCTTTTCCGGAACCCATGGGAAGAGTGGTCAGGCTGTTTTTGAAAGTTTGTTCAAAACCCAGAAACTTGAGAATGCTTAAATTGACAGAGTGATGAAAGCGAAGCCCCCCTTTATAAGGTCCGATGGAATTATTGAACTGTATGCGGTAACCCCGGTTGGTACGGACATTTCCTTCATCATCTTCCCAACAAACCCGGAAAATTATTGTTCGGTCCGGTTCGGTCATTCGCTCCAGGATTCGATTTTTGATATATTTTGGGTGCTTGTTGATGAAAGGAATGACGTTGGCGGCCACTTCTTCAACCGCTTGATGAAATTCTATTTCTCCAGGATTCCTTTTTATTAAACCTTGCATGAATTCATCGAGATCCAAAGTCTGGTCGGGTACCATCATTCTTATTCTCCGGTAAGTGAATTATGAGCTATAGAAATATAAGTATCCTATAATGATTTGATATTTTCCCTTCGGGATTGTAATTACCCGAGATTATAATTATATGAAGAAACTAACAATTTTCAACTCTTTTGATCTTTTTAATCATGAATTCTCAATCTCATCCCATTTTAATAGAATTGTCAGAGCAGCTGCTAGAAACTTCAACAACTTTCAAATATATTCAGGGCCCAGAAAGCTATTCCCAGGTTGCCACTCAGGCACAGGAGGAGTTTTTATGCCTCAGTGATCTTGATGCTGACCGTGGAAATGGAATTTCTGGAAGGGATCAACTAGCTCAATATGGTTATGAAAATTGGTTGAAGGATATGGAGGAGGAAGATCGTCTGTACCTCATAGGAACCCTCAGGTTAGTCATTGATTTGGCCGAAGAGCTGGCGGAAGAATAGCAAAGCTAGATTTCAGACGGAGGCGTTATGAATTATATTTATATATCTTTGGCATTTTTTGTGGGGTTCCTGCTGCCGGTCCAAGTTGGTATTAATGCGGAACTGGCGCGGTTTGTCAACAGTCCGCTATTAGCGGCGTTGGTTTCCTTTATAGTGGGGGCATTATGTCTGTTGGCAAGTGTGGTTTTTCTAAAAGTTCCTTTTCCCGGGTTCGGCAAGTTTGGCGTAATGCCTGTTTGGGTATGGGGAGGAGGTCTCATTGGCGCCGTAGTGGTTTTGGGCTCCATACTTGCAGGACCCAAAATAGGAATGCTTGCCCTGGTCGGGTTACTGCTGGCGGGCCAATTAATCGCATCGGTTTTAATGGACCACTTTGGATGGTTCGGTTTTCCCATTCAAAAAATGAGTGAAGCCCGATGGCTCGGTATCTTGTTGTTAATGGGCGGATTCTTTTTGATTCGAAAGAATTAAGTGGCTCTCTTTTTATGCCCTGCAAGGGTAAAATAAAGACATTATAATTTGCCCCCGGCGGCTCCTCGCCGGTTAACTTTTTTAGAGGCTGAATAAAATGAGTACAACCAACATGGTGGGTTTTTTGGCAGGGTTCTTAACTACTATTTCGTTTCTGCCCCAGGTGGTGAAAACATGGAAAAGCCGGTCGGCCTCTGATCTTTCTTTGGGCATGTTTTCCGTTTTTAGCGTGGGGGTGATGTTCTGGCTGGTTTATGGGTTTTTAATTCAAGAACCTCCCATCATATTTTGGAACACGGTCACCCTGGTTTTAGTTTTGGCTATCCTTACCATGAAACTCAAGTTTGACTCCTGAATACCGTTTCCCTGTCTCCATCTTTATAGCGAGATTCAGTTACTTTTTTCAGGGATGGAGCCGTCCCACCACTTACCCCATTTTACGGAGGAGATAAGGGATTCAAAATTTTGATGCGGATGGTAAAAGACAGAGTAGGCCCCCTTTTCTTTTTCAACATCCGTCCGCTCACCTGCGGCAAATGCTCCGAGGTCATCAATTTCTACCATCGAATCATCCTTTTTTACAATGACCAGATAACCATGGTTAGTGCGGAAATCTTCCAATCCGTACAAAGTGACAGAAGTGCCAGCAGGTCCGGCCAGATCTGCTACGAAATAACCGGACCGCAAGCCA
>CATMOP010000022.1 GCA_950072225.1 uncultured Nitrospina sp. | reverse complement strand
GTCATAGACGCGCCGGGGGCAGATATATCCATCGATGCTCAAGGAAACATATCTGCGGGAACGGGTTTGAACAATCTTGCAATAGGAAAAATAAAATTGGTGAATTTTGAGAATCCAAAAACTCTCGAGAAAATAGGGGATGGGCTATTTCGCCAAAACGACCCTGAGGCGGAAGAAAAACCTCTCACTGACACCACCGTCAAGCAGGGTTTTTTGGAAAATTCAAATGTTTCCGTGGTGGAGGAAATGACAGATATGTTGGCAACCCTCAGACTATTTGAAACGTATCAAAAAATGATCCAATCCATAGACAGCATGGATGACCAATCGGTAAATGATATTGGAAGGGTGGGTTAACACTTCGACAAAAATTACTATTTTTAATTGAAAGGTATCTGAAAATGATTCGATCTTTATACACCGCGGCAACGGGGATGAATGCACAGGATTTAAATGTGAGCGTAATTGCCAATAACCTGGCTAACGTCAACACGATTGGCTTTAAAAGAAGCCGTCCAGAATTTCAGGACCTTCTGTATCAAAACTTAAGACTGGTGGGAACCCTATCGCCTAATGGCCAGCAGGTTCCGACGGGGGCCCAATTAGGATTGGGAACCAAGACAGCGGCCATCCAGAAAATTTTTATTCAGGGAGATTTTTCTCAAACACAGAATCCTCTCGATATCGCTATTCAGGGAAAAGGTTTTTTCCAAATTGCGCAATCGGATGGAACGATTGGATATTCCCGCGCAGGTGCTTTCAAACTCGACAATACAGGACAGCTTGTGACTTCTGACGGCTTGGTATTGGAACCAGCAATCACCATCCCCACGGATGCCTTGGATATATCCATTGATTCACAGGGAAGTGTTTCGGTAACCCAACCTGGTGCCACAGCCCCCACGGTTGTAGGGACTATCCAGCTGGCGACTTTCCAAAATGAAGCAGGGCTCCAGGCAACGGGATTCAATTTGTTCAGGGAAACAGATGCTTCGGGAACAGCAACGGTTGGGAATCCTCAAAGTGATGACCGGGGTTCCACCCAGCAGGGTTTCATTGAACTTTCAAACGTGAGCGTTGTTGAGGAATTGGTAAACCTCATTTCAGCCCAACGGGCTTATGAAGTGAACTCCAGAACGGTCCAAACGGCTGACGAAATGTTACAAATCGCAAACAACATGAAACGGTAATAGTAAATGATTTTTCGTAAAAAACACGTTGTATTAAATTCAATTTTTTACGCTTGCTTATGCATGTTTTCTATTCTGGGAAGCATTGCAACTGCCTCAGAATCCCAGGTTCTAACGGTAGAAGAAATTGAAAAGGGTGCATTAGAAAAATTAGCCAGTATCTTGCCCTGGGACAGGGAATCGCTTGAAATCAATGTTTATTATGAGGGTGAAGATATTATTCTACCACCAGGAAAAAAAGAACTGATCTACAAGATTAGAGGAAGTAATCAAAGAGCAGGAAGAATACCCCTGACCCTACAAATAAAGGTTAACAACCATTTCCAAAAAAGAATTCGGCTAAACAGTCGGGTATTGGTTTCGCAAGAGGTAGTCAAAACAATCCGCACCATTAGAAAAGGGGAAATGATATCCAACGACAACATCCAATTGGAAACCATCAAAACAGAGCGGCCCTGGAAAAATGCCATACGGAGCATTGACCAAGCTTTGGGGTATGCAGCGGGCAGAAACTTGCCAATTGGAAAGATATTAACCCAAAAATTTTTAAAAAAACCCGCCTTGGTAAATAGAGGAGACAAAATCTTAATTTTGGCGGAAAAAGGTGGGATGAAAATAACCACGCCCGGGATTCTAAAAGAGGATGGTTATGAAGATGGCATGGTCCAGGTCTTAAACATTGAGTCCAAAAAATTAATTTATGGAAGGCTGGTGGATGCTAATACGGTGAAAGTGAGCTTTTAATGAGAATTCAATCTACAAATAAAAATTTAAATATTAAAGCCATTGTGGGTACTACTTTGTGTTTGTTGTTTTTTCTTCCAGCTTGTTCAACTTCACACAGGGCGATAGACAGTACTTCCACCGTGATTCCACAGCATTTATATGCCAAGGAGAGTAAGCAGATAATACAGGAAGGTGCGATGTGGCCAGGGGACACTGTAGACAACCTATTGTTTGAGGATAGTAAGGCACGGAAGGTGGGAGACATTGTGACCGTGGTGATTAATGAAGCCAATACTTCAAGTCAATCGGCCACAACCAATACTTCCAAAAATAACACGGTAAATATGCAAGCACCCAACTTATTTGGGTTGCCGACCAGTTTGGGATTACAAAATTTTTTAGGCCTGGGAACTCAGTTTGACCCGACAGTAAATGCTTCCATCGCTAATTCCAATCAGGGCAACGGAACAGTTACTAGAAATGGGTCTTTAACAGGAGAAATTTCTGCACTTATTACAGAAATTTTGCCAAGCGGAAACTTTAGGATTGAGGGGCGGCGTTCGGTAACTGTGAATAACGAGGAACAGATACTGGTTTTGCGCGGCATCATCCGCCCTCAGGATATTAACTTTGACAACACAATATTATCAAGATGGATAGCCGATGCGTCGATAAGGTTAACAGGTGAGGGAGTGGTGGCCGACGAGCAAAGAAAAGGCTGGCTTGCGAAAGTTCTTAGTAAAGTATGGCCCTTTTAACTGGACTTTATGAAACGGAAAACAAACATTAAAAGACTGGTGCTTGGATTTTTGATAGCCGGTGGAATTTTTTGGGGTTGTCAAGCCCAGGTGGAAGATTTGACAGGTCCTAGTAGCTTGGGAAATATCTTGGGGATCCAGGGACTTTTTGGAGGGGCCGGAATTCAAAATGATGGTGTGAGCCAGGCAACGATTAAGGTTGAAGTATTTACGGCAGTGAGTTACGGTGCGGGCCTGATTCCGTTGGAAGATGCGATAGTTACATTAACGACTACCTTGGGAACTTTGGGAGCTGCTACCTTGACAACAGGGGCTTCGGGTGCCGCTACTACAACACTGACTTCCGGGACTACTGTGGGTATAGCCTTCGTGACTGCCACGGTAGACAATGTTACTGCAACGACTTCGGTTCCAATAATATAATTTTAAACCTGGATAATATGCTTAATTTTATTAAAAGCTCGAAAGAACGATTCAAAAATAAAGGGAAGGAGGGGTTCCTTTTTCTTCTTTTAATCGTTGGAGCATTCGTGGCTTGCGAGGGAGCGCAGGAAGACAGAAACCCGTTTGGGCCTAGCTCAATTATTTTTACGCTAAGAATAATACCGAACGCCACCACGGTACTTCAGACAGCTAATTTTACGTTTACAACTTTTGTTGGGACTGCACCGTTTACCTGGACCAGTTCCAATATTCTCGTCGGAACCATTGTTCCTGCCACAGGTGTATTCACCGCCGGAGCGATAGCTGGAACCATCACTATTACGGTCGTTGATGCCTTGGGTAACACTGATACGGCATCAGTGACAGTTCCGATTCTTACTCTGGGTTTCGATATTGTTGGAGTAGTACAAGTTGCTGCGGCAGCAGTTGATACGGTCACGGCAAACGCTAATCAATCGGGAGGGGGTCTGGCGGCCACCATTGCTAATAATAATACTACATCCACTTTTACAGCTGTTCCAACTCTAGTTACCACAGTAAATACAGTTGTTTTAACCGCTCCTGCTCTTCCTTTACCGACTGCTGTTCAAGGCGATCAGGTTTACACGGTTTCGGTTACCGACAGCGTGAATGGAAATACGGGTACCTTTATATATACTTTGACAAACGGTGGATTATAAAACTCTAATTAGGGAATATATGTTTAATCATTATTTCGGACAAAAACTCTGGGCAATATTTATATTGGTATTTTTTCTCGCAAGCCCGGCTCATTCTGCACGGATAAAAGATTTATCCAGCATTGAAGGAGTCCGAAGTAACCAATTGATCGGTTTTGGACTGGTAATTGGCCTGACGGGAACCGGTGATAGTGCCACCAACGTATTTTTCTCCATTCAGACGATTGTCAGTATGCTGAAAAAGTTGGGTGTAACGGTTCCCACTGCAGAAGTTGACCAGTTGAAATTTAAGAATATCGCGACCGTTATCGTAACGTCCAAGCTTCCTCCATTTGCCAAACAAGGGGATCACATTGATGTGACGGTGTCTTCTTTGGGTGACGCCAAAAGTCTTCAGGGTGGAACGCTATTAATGACTCCGCTAAAGGGTCCTGATGGAAATACTTATGCGGTGGCACAAGGTGCACTCTCAATAGGCGGGTTTTCCGTAGCGGGAGCCGCTCGGGGAATTCAGAAAAACCATTTAACAGTCGGGAGAATTGCCAACGGAGCCCAAGTCGAAAAGGAACTTGAGTATGATTTCAATTCCAAAAAGGAAATCATTCTGTCATTGAAGGAATCGGATTTCACCACTGCAAGCAGAATAAGCAAAGCGATCAATGATCATATGAAAGATTCTTTGGCCTCAATGGTTAATGGAGGAACGGTTCGGGTAAAGGTTCCCGAACTATATCTGAAAAATACTTCCAGTTTTGTTACAAGAATTGAGAGTCTTGATATCACTCCGGACTCGGAAGCCAAAGTAATTATTGATGAACGCACGGGAACCATAGTGATGGGCGAGAACGTTAAAATCTCCAGTGTTGCCGTTGCGCACGGAGCCTTGTTCATCAACATCACGGAAGAACCGATAGTTTCCCAACCGTCTCCTTTGGCACCGGAAGGTGCTGAAACGGTCATTCTTCCCCGCACCCGGGTGGCAGCGGGGGAAGGAATAGACAAGCTCCTCGTCATTCCAAAAAGCATATCTCTGGGAGATGTGGTTAGAGGGTTAAACTCTATTGGCGTTACTCCCAGGGATTTGATCGCTATCCTTCAGGCTATCAAAGCTTCGGGAGCCCTCCACGCTCGCTTGGAACTCATTTAAAGTTTTCATGGAATTTAGGAAAAATTTTCCTCATTTCCTTCCAAAATTTGCAAAATTTTTCAATCACAATTTCGGCGGCATATTTGTAACTCTATATATTTAAAGAGTTTATATGGGGCTAATGCAAATGCTTTGCATTGGATGGTTTTTGGTACGGTGTTTGCAATTATTTTTATAGGGGGTTTTAAATGAGGACAATATGGATTCCATAAAATCTGCTCAAATCCAAAACACTTTGTTTGATCAATTAACGGATAAGAATCTGGAGCGTTTAAGGAGAAACTCTGAATTTGGTAAGGGCGCCTCCCAAAAAGAAATGGAAAAAGTGGCACGGGATTTTGAATCGGTTTTTATTAATAAATTATTCGAGTCCATGAGAAAAGGAATTCCAAAATCTGGTCTTTTAGATAGTTCTGCAATGGATATGTATCAGTCTATGTTGGATCAGGAAATGGCGAAGGAATTGTCCAAACAAAAAGGAATGGGTATGGGGGAAATGGTTTATAACGATTTAAGTCGCATGAACAAATTGCTTCGAGGGGAAACCTTTCCAACCTCCTTAGCTAAAATACCCCTTACCCAAAATACAGGAATTGAACTGGGAGAATAAGAAATGAACCGGTTATATAAGAACCTTGAGGATTTGTTAAATCAAAAAATCAAGCTTTATAACAAATTTGTCCAGCTTTTGAAAGACGAGTGGTCTTGTGTTTCTAAATATTCTTATGATTCTTTGAAGGAGATCACCGCCAAAAAGGAAGACCAGGTGATGCAAATGCAGGCATTGGAAAACAGCCGATCTTGCCTAATGAAAAAAATAGCAGAAAAATTACAAGTCCGGCAATCGAGTTTGACATTAAAAAAGTTGGTTCAAATAACAGAGAATCCGTATAGAAACAATTTTGCCCGGAGCAGGCAGAAGTTGCTTTCCCAAATCAAAGAGATCAATGAATGGAGTGAAAAAGTCAGAAACTTGATGGACCACTCGGCGCTGTCATTAAAAAAATCAGTGGCCTTTATCCACTCTGCCGATGAAAAGGCCTGTTCTCCTTATTTGGCCAATGGCCAGGTAATGGAGGGGCGTGTTGAGGGTCGGATGGTGAGCATGGATGTTTAGTAGGAACCAAGGGAAGGATATAATTTTGTCCAATAGTTTTAAAGGGTCGCTTTAATGGGTTCGAATATATTCGGTATATTGAATACTGCGAAATTGGGACTTCTGTCGCAACAGTTAGCCATCGAGGTTACGGGACAGAATATTGCCAATGTTCAAACCGAAGGATATTCCCGTCAGGAAGTAAAATTTGAAGCCACGACCCCCAGGAGTTTTAGTCTAGGTCAACTCGGAACCGGAGTCCGGGTTGCGGGTATAGAGCGCTCTCACGACGAATTTTTATTTTCCCAAATTTTAAGTGAAGGCGACACGCTTGGCAGGTTTCAGGTAAGAAAAGATGTTTTTGACCAACTTGAAATATTGCTAAGCGAAAACAACGGGCAAAGCCTCAACCTAACCTTAAGCAGTTTTTTTTCTGCGATTCAAGATGTATCGGGCAACCCCACTGGCTTGCCGGAGCGTTCCAGCATGCTTGCAGAGGCGCAAAACCTGGCCTCGGTTTTTAACAATCTTGGTGAATCTCTATTTCAGATTCAGCGGAATTTGGATGCCACCATTTCCGTGGAAGTGGCCAAAATAAATAGCCTCACTGAAGAAATTGCAGCCTTAAACCAAGCCATTCACGCCAATGAGCCGACCACATTCAGTGCGAACGATTTGCGTGATAAACGGGATCAAAAGGTCAAGGAGCTTTCAGAACTGATCGATTTGAATTTTGTTGATGAGCAGGATGGGCAAATCAGCATAACTTTGAACGATGGGACCCCTCTGGTTTTACAGTCTACAGCTTTTACTCTTGATACTTCCATAAATGGTAATAATAAATCTTTCTTAGATATTGTGGTTCTGGATGGTGCAGGAAACAGCACGAATATTACCTCATCGATAACCGGGGGAACGCTCAAGGGTTATCTGGATATGCGCGATACGGAAGTGGAAGACTTGAGAGATAAGCTGGACAGGTTGGCCGCAGGATTTGTTCAGGAGTTTAACAAGATTCACCAGCAGGGATTTGGAATTGACGGGTCAACAGGGAACAACTTTTTCACTGCACTGACCACTACTGTATTGACCAATACTAGTAATACGGGTTCGGCCACATTGACGGCGACCAATGGAGACCCCTCGAATATTTCCGTAGATAAATATGAAATCACCATAACAGGCTCCAATTCGTTTTCATTGACAAATTTGACAACGGGAGCCAGTTCAGGAACATTTACTTTTACATCAGGCTCCACCTTCAACCTGGCTAATGGGTTTGCGGTGACGATTTCCGGAACCCCTGCTGTAGGAGATAAATTTAAACTATCAGTTTCAGAAAGCGCTTCCAGAAACTTTTCAGTGGCGAGTGGAGTGTTATCAAATTCCAATAAAATTGCGGCGGGATTAAATTCCAGCACAGATGGTGCCAATGCTTTGGAGTTGGCGGCATTGGAATCAAGATTAGTATTCGACAGCATTACCCTTGATTCGGCGGGTTCAGGCACCTTTACGTTTGATGAGTTTTATAGCTCGATAGTCAGTACAGTGGGAATTAATTCTTTTTCCTCTCAGTCTATTTTTTCACAGCAGGAAGCAATCCTTCTTCAATTGGATACAAGACGCGAAAGTATATCGGGTGTCTCAATTGATGAGGAATTGATTAACATGATCAAGTTCCAGCAAGCCTACAATGCCGCCGCTCGCCTCATAGGAGTTGTGGACGAACTTCTGGATACGGTGATTTCTCAGGTCTAAGGCGTTAATGCTAAATAAATAGGGAGACCGAAATGGTTACACGCGTTACCAGCCAGGCGCAACAGGCCAATTCGTTACAAAACATATTCCGGATTACGGAAAATCTTTTTAAGGCCCAACAGGAAATTGCTACAGGAAAGCGGATCAATAAACCCTCCGACGACCCTGCCGGTATAAGGAATGCCCTTTTGTTGCGCACCAGCATTTCTCAATCGACCCAGTTTATCCGAAACATAAATATTAATCGTCTTTACATCCAGGCGACCGATTCTGCCCTGGATTCGGTGGGTATAAACCTGATTCGAGCCAAGGAGTTGGCGATAAGTGAGTTGGGGGGGTTGGCCACTGCGGAAACAAGGGCATTTGCCGCCAATGAATTCGATCAATTAATTTCACAGATTTTGGAGTCGGCCAATATAAAAATAAAAAATCAGTTTGTTTTCGCGGGGACTGCTTTTCGAACCCAGCCTTTTGAACAAAGTGCGTCTGGAGCGGTTTACTTTGGTAATACCGAAAGATTCCAAATCGCGGTAGGAGAAAACACCAACGCAGATTTCACGCTTCCCGGATCAGAAGTTTTAGGGAATGATTTGAATCCGCAACTGACAAGCTCCACCGAACTTTCAACCTTAACTGCAGGTTCGGGAATCACGCCAGGCTCCTTCACTATTACAGACCGGTCGGGAAACTCGGGAACGGTAACCGTAACCTCAACAGATACGATTGGTAGTTTAATTTCCAAAATTAATGCGTTGGGGGGTAGTGTTACTGCTTCAATAAACTCAAACGGATCGGGCTTTCAGTTAACGGATGGAAGTTCAGTCATCTCCCAGGCTTTGACGGTAACAGAAGTCTCAGGAGGAAGTACGGCCCTGGAGCTTGGAATTCTAGGTCAGAGGGATGGAAATATATCCGGTTCAGATTTAAATCCAACGGTTACGTCCGCCACTTTAATTTCCGATTTGAATGGTGGAGATGGGTTGACGCTGAATCAAATCAACATTGTAAACGGTTCTGCTTCAGGGACCATTACATTAAGTTCGGCCACGACTATTGGTGATGTTATCAGTCTGATTAACAACTCATCATTCAATGTTACGGCTTCAATCAATAGTGCTGGAAATTCCATGCTGATAAACTCAAACAGTTCTTCAACCGTTGCCATCGTAAATAATGTGGGCACGGATGAAACGGCGGAAAATTTAGGTTTGGGCGGTGGCAAGAATGTGTTTACCACTTTGTTCAAATTGAGGGACGCTCTAGGAGCAGATGATGCTTTTGGAATTCTGGCATCTTTGGAAAACCTGGATTCGACCCTGGCGTCAGTCAACAATAATCGGGCAGTTATCGGGGCTTCTTTAAAACGGGTAGACTTAACAGATTTTGTTCTTGATCAAAATATTGTGAATCAAACCGAGCAGTTAGCGGAGATTGAGGATGCGGATGTTGTGAAAAGTATTTCGGATCTCGCTAATTTGGAGTTTGCGCTTCAGGCAACTTTGGCAGCAACGGCTCAGGTTTTGCAACCCACCCTATTGGATTTTCTGCGATAAAAATAACCCCACTAGCAAGATGCTGAAAAAGTCAACGCGCTTGTCATTCTGCACAAAGTGAAAAATCGCATCCCTGCCGGAGCCTGTCCTGAGCGGATGATATTTCTTCCACTGACTTCATGCCGCAAAGGAATAAAAGGGTTAGGAGTAGCGGAGTTTCAATTTGCTATTCCCGGATAGGTAGATCGATAATAACAGCAGTTCCCAGGCCTATCTCGCTTTCCACTTCAAGTCTGCCACCGTGTTTTTCTATAATGGAATAAGAAACGGATAATCCAAGCCCGGTTCCTTTTTCCTCTGGTTTTGTGGTGAAAAAGGGTTCAAATATCTTTTCCATATCCTCTTTGCGAATTCCCAAGCCGGCATCCGAAAACTTAACACGCATTATTTTTTTGGGATTTGGTGTAGGGGAATCTTTCTCCTGATAAAAGGACCAGTTTTATCTCGGAGTTAGCACTTCTGTAGAAACAGTGAAAACTCCCCCTCTATGCATCGCAAATTTAGCGTTGTTGATAATGTTTAAAAAAACTTGACGCATCCCATCTGTGTCGATAAAGACCGGTAAAATTTCTGAATCGAATTTCCTGATGGTTTGAATGCCTTCCAACTGCATTTCTTTTTCAACGAGGGAAAGAACGGATTCGAGTTCTTTTCTAATATCTGATTTTTTAAATTCCATATTTCCCTTGCGGGAGAATTTTAAAAGACTACTGATGATTTTAGAAATACGTTGGATTTCCTCCATTATGGAGTTCAAATCATTGCACAAATTTCCATCATTTTTCCTCTCAATCAGTAAAGATTGGCTGTGTCCAGATATGATATTAAGAGGATTTAAAATTTCGTGGCATACACCGGCAACCATTCTTCCAATTCCCGCCAGTTTTTCTGAACGGAGGATTTGGTTTTGGGCCTTTTTAAGTTTCTCCATGGACGCTTGAAGCTCTTCGTGGGAAAGGGTTAGATCCACGTGTGATTTCTTAAGTTTTTCTTCCGCCCGTTTTCTTAATTCCGCTTCTTTTCGAAGGCCTAATGCGTAGCGGATAGACTGGGTGACCGATTCGATGGATAATTTCCCCTTTGAAAGGTAGTCGGTCGCGCCGGCCCTCATGGCTTCAACGGCAACTTCCTGGTCCCCTTGTCCTGTAAAAAGAATGATAGGAATATCACAACCCTGTTTGCGAATATTTCGCAACAGTTCGATGCCGTTTATTTCTCCCAACCGGTAATCAAACATAGCTAAATCATAATTGAAAGGGTTTAGCTGTTTGAGACTACTGTCGATGGATGAATAATGGTCGATCAGGGGAGCCGGTTCTCCCAAGCCTTCTTTAAGAATATCTTTGATAAAAAAGGCATCATCTTCATCATCCTCAACGATAAGAATTTTGAGAGATTCTCGAGCCATGGTCTGGAAGTTATCAGGTAGGTAATTTTACGATGCTCAGCCAGTACTTTTGCAAGGCCTCCATCGTAGATTTGAAATCCGCATACTTGAAAGGCTTTTGAATAAACGAATTAGCCCCCAATTGATAAGCCTGATTAATATCAGCATCGGCCTGCGAAGTAGTCAGAATGATGATGGGGATGCTTTTACGTTTCGGGTGGGTTTTAATTTCATTAAGGGCTTCACGCCCATCTTTTTTGGGCATATTGAGGTCAAGGATAATGAGGTGGGGATTTTTCCCCGAAGTATTATTGAACTTATCGCAATCATCAAGATAATTTAAAAGTTCCTCACCATCTTTGGCCCAATGAATGAAGGAAAAAAATACAATACGACTTATCCAGATTTCATTTTAATTTCTTGAATAAACTTTTCTCTATCAATTTTTAATTTTTCTTTAAACTTGTCAATACTTCCATATTTATTAATATAATGACTTCTAATTTCATCAACGGTCATAATTTCTGACCCTGTGTCACCTACCAGGCAACGTCCCTGTCTGTCACAGGTCCAAATGGGATAATCTTTTCCAACCTCTGGTTTAAAATCATCGGGGATATTGGAAGAGTGCGGCAGGCTGGAATAATTAGGATCTCTCCGTTCTTCAATGCGGTCGATTTCTTTTACCAGGTCATCAATACACTCTCCATCCCAATCGCCGATATGGTCATCCCCATCTGCTGAAAAAATGCGGTTTTTAAGTTGTGGGTCAACCGTTATTTTATCCAGCGAAAAACGCCTTCCTATTTCTGTCATGCTACAATTTCCTTGTTTTCAAAGTGATTGGATTGGTATATTTTGAATATAGCATAAAACAAAAAAAATAGATAAAATGCTTGATTTTAACGTGGTTACAACCACCTATTCATTTCCTCGTAAGCAATATTTCTTTGAAGGTAAGTTGTAATTTAAGAAAAACAGTTTAGGTAATTAGAAAGGTGTTTGGGTATGAATTCGCAATGCATTTGACCCAGGATTAGTCCACGACCCGATGAAAATTTTGTGAGGATTTCAGGCGGGAAGCAGGGTTCCGAAAAATTAGAAATAATAAAACCTGGAGTTATAATCAGCTGGCCCTACACAAAATCTTGATGGGCAAATCAAAAATAATTTTTTAATAAAGTTTGATCGGTTGAAGGTAGTGTGGTAATTATTTATTTGGTTTAAAGTATATCAACCTTAATATGGGAGTAAAACATGGCAACGCATGAACAAATCGTTTCTGCTTATGAAAACTACCTGGCAGAAAATGAGAGCTTCGAAACCAAAAGTATAAAAGCCGCCGCGGCCCGTGCCCGTAAAGCTCTGGGTGAGCTTGGAAAATTGGCTAAGACCAGGAGGGCAGAAATTCAGGAAAGGAAAAATAGTTTGTAGGGAGAGATATAGTCACAGAGTTTCGCCATTTGCGGCGGGATTAAACCTTTTCATTTGCCAAGCCTCCTTTAGTAAGCCACATAAATGATAGCGGTGTTCCGTGAAGCCGTGCTGTGTAAGACTTAAGTTATTTTAACTACTTGCCTCTCCGGCGGTGAGCCCACTTCTGCTCTGATCTTTCTCAGTAAAAGTGGACACAAAGAAAGTGATGAATATAATCATTTTTGGAGGTGTTCTATATGAGAAAGAAACGCAGGCAATATACGAAAGAGTTTAAAATTG
>CATMOP010000021.1 GCA_950072225.1 uncultured Nitrospina sp. | reverse complement strand
GCGGGCAACCCATAACCGCCTTGTTTGCCCTGCCCCTGGAAGAGCCGGTCATCATCGAATCAGAAGTTTTTCTGGTCTCAATCAAAAAAGGCGGCATGATGGATGAAGGTGATATTTTCCGGTTTCGTTTCTTTGAAGGAATGGACGACGAGGATCGGGACAGGATTCACCAGTACATAGTACAAAAACAGTTTGAGACTTTAGAAAAAATAGCCCCGCAAAACCCAATGGAATATGACGACGATACTGCCTTAACCGGGGATTAGCGCTTCCACAAAAGTTTGCGGATTAAATTCCTGCAAGTCTTCCGGCTTCTCACCCACTCCTACAAACCGAATCGGAAGTTTCAAATCATCGGTTATATTGAACAGAACCCCACCCTTTGCCGTTCCATCCAGTTTGGTCATCACCAACCCATCCACTTCAAGTGCCTCATTAAATAGTCGCGCCTGGGAAATACTGTTTTGCCCAATGGTCGCGTCCAGAACCAACAAGGTTTCGTGTGGAGCCCCTGGCAGGACTTTTCCAATCACCCGCTTGATTTTTTTCAATTCCTCCATCAGGTTGGTATTGGTCTGTAACCGCCCTGCCGTGTCGATGAGAACCAAGTCCATCTCACGGGCCAGCCCGGCCTGAACCGCATCGTAAGCAACCGCCGAAGGATCAGCCCCGATCTTTTGGCTGATGCAGGAAATGCCCGACCGATCTGCCCAGACCTGCAACTGGTCAATGGCCGCCGCCCGAAAGGTATCCCCGGCCGCCAGCAATATTTTTTTTCCTTCCTGTTTCCAATGCCGAGCCAGCTTTCCTATTGTGGTGGTTTTTCCCGAACCATTCACCCCCACAACCAATATCACAAAGGGCTGGTGTTCTGAATACGGCAGAGGCTTCTGGTTTTGGGACAGGACATGGATCATGCGTTGTTTTAACTGTTCCAGCACCTCCTTATTTTCACGAATCCGGTTCTGGGAAACTTCACGTTTTAAATCATCCAGAATGAATGAGGTGGTCTGCATGCCCACATCGGCGATGAGGAGGGTTTCTTCAAGTTCTTCCAGCAACTCCGGCCCAACTTTCGCTTTGCCATGAACGATATTGTCAAAGCCTCCCGCAAAATTAGAACGGGTCTTTGCAAGTCCGGATTTCAGTCGGGCAAAAAATCCTGATTTAGGCTCATTTTCTGCCGCTGATTCGTTGTCCATTCAATTCTCCCTCAGCGGAGAACCTCCGCTGGCGTTATATTCTTCCATAGATTTCATGCCCCGAAGGGGTATAACTTGCAATATCTTAATTTTATCCTTGCAGGGCATGCGTTATATTTTTCCTAGGCTTTCATGCCCCGTAGGGGTAAAGGTTAATGAGGCAATATCACACGCGGCAAACGTTTACTCGACCCAACGAGCCATTTCAAATTTCTTCCCCTGCCAAGGGGGAGGAAATACTAATACGTTAAACCCTTCTGCAAAAAAGGGAGCGGTATCTTTACCTGCCATCCAAGTCTTGTCAAGGTGAATTCCAAAGACAAAAGACTTGTGGCAGGGTCTCCCAGACCCCTATAAGCTCTAAAAAATCAATCAGGCAAATACCCGGCAAACCCTTTATTGTTAAAGTTTTAATTGATTTCAACCGCTATGAGTTTTAGACTCTTCCCACGAAGTGAACCCTTTTCCGGTTCCGGGAAAAGAGCGGAGTACCTCCGGCGGAGTACCTCCGCAGGAAACTCGCAATAATTTTTATGCTAGCAACGATGCTCTCAGCTTAATGAGCCCTTGCTATCTGCCACCCACGGGAGTGGGCCTATAACAAAAATATCGCACGCCCAATAGAGGAAATCTATGAAAGTAGCCGTTTGTAACTCCGTTGGAATTGACGCCGAGGGTTATGCCATGATCCACTCGCCCAGCCGTTGGACCAACAGTACAAAAGACCACAGCATTTTTACATATTACCCTTGGCAGTTGGCTTATTGCTCTTCGATTCTTAAACGGGACACCGACCACGAAGTTAAATTTTTTGATGGCTGCCTGGAAAAATGGGACCACGATACGTTTGTGGAAAAAGTCTCTAATTTCGGCCCGGATTATCTGGTCATGGACTGCGCTACGCGTACCATTGAAGCCGACGGCCGGTTTGCCAAGGAAATTAAAAAAAGGTTTGGGACAAAGCTGATTTTCTGTGGACCTCACCCCACCACTTTCCCCGAAGAGGTGAGCGAATATGCTGACCATGTTATCCTGCGGGAATACGAAATGGTTGTGCGTGACATCCTCCAGGGCAAGAGCCTTCCTGATATTATGGGACTCTGGCCCAACACCAACATCAGGCCCCCTCTTGATGTAAACGATTTACCGCTTCCTGAGGATGATGACGTCTCCCGGTTGGCTTATGGGATGCCCGGAGAGCCTTCCAGCGAATACCTGGAAATCCAGGCCTATGCATCGCGAGGCTGTCCTTTATCTTGCACCTTCTGCGTATGCGGAAATATTTCCTATCAACGTCCCAACTGGCGCCCGAGAAATCCGGACAATGTGATCTACGAATTACAGACCCTGCGCGCAAAATATCCGCAATTGGAAGGAATCTTTTTCGATGAAGAGGTTCACAATGGAAGCAAAAAATATATTCTGGAACTGACTAAAGCGATCCGGGAAAACGGACTAGACGACCTGAAATACGATGTCATGTGCGGTCAGTGGCCCATGGACGAAGAAGTTCTCGACAACATGAAAAGTGCCGGCTATTACATGGTTCGGCTAGGAATTGAGACCGCCGGCGAACATGCCGCACGTGGAATGGAACTGCAGAGAAAGTTCAACGTTCCGCGGCTCAAACAACTCATGAAACATGGCACCAGCATTGGCCTGAAATTCTATGGGACTTTCACCTTTGGAGGGGAAGGCTCCACCGATGATTGCGATAAAAAAACCTTGGACCTCATTCGTGAGCTTCTTGATCGCAATCTGCTGTGGCGGTTCCAGCTTTCCATAAGTACCCCGCAACCCGGAACCCCGTTCTTCAATCACATGAAAGCTCAAGGTTACCTCAAGGATGTAGACTGGAAACGTTTTGACGGGGGAAATCATGTCGTGGTCAACCGCCCGGAATATTCGGCTGAAAAAATCATGGTCAATTTCAAGGAAGCGGAGAAACTCTATGAAGTAGGTTTCAACCAACGCTATAATGCCACCGCCAAGGATAGTTTTAAAAACTTGCAGTTCAACCCCAACGGTGAAATCCTTCTTTTCCGCAGTTCACGGATGAAACAAATTCATGATGTCGTAAATTCCATTCACAGCCATTTCAATAAGGAAGTAACGGTTCTCGCACAACCCGGAGTGGAGCTGGAACTGAGGAAAAACCCTCATGTCAATGAAGTGCTTCTTTATGGAGACTCGCATTTTAACCAGAAAACGTTCCCCGAAAATTTATTGGGAAAACTGAAAAAGAAATCGTTTTCACTGGGCGTGATTCCTTTTAATAATATTTCTGGAAACGGCTATTCGGAAGTCAAGGCTATCGCAAAACGTTCTGGCATCAAAAAACTGGTCGCCGTCAATGTCGAAGGCAAAGTGTTTGACCTGGAAAATCCGGGCGACTTTGGCCGCGCCCATATTCCCGGCTAATCTATGGAAACTCAGGAAAAACAAAAGAATGTTCTCGTCATTCGTTCCGCCACACGGATTCTGAACCAAACCCTGCTTTCCCTGAAAGAAGAATTCCCGGGGTGCAGGATTACCGTCCTGGTTCCGGAATCGGTCAGGGAGGCAATAGAACAAGACCCCCTCATTGATGAGATTCTCACCATAACAGATCAGCGGAGAATGAGTGTCTCCAGCTATGGCACAGAAAACATTGCTCGCTTACGGGAAAGAAAGTTTGATCTTGCTGTAGCCCTTTATAATATCGACCACGGATTGGGTTACTCCAATATCGATCTTTTAGCCTGCGCCGCACATTCCAAAGAAGTCCGCGGTTATAACTCAAGAGGCACTTTCGTGAAAGTAGACTCGGCCAAGGCGGTCCGGAAATCCCTCATGGAAAAAACCACCTTTTTCTGGCTGGGAATCAATTATGCCGCCACGGCCCTGCTTTTTTTTATCATTACCCTGGCCTTGATCGGAGAATGGGGGTTTCGCAAACTGTTTGGGAAAAAAGCCGTTTCTCACAAATCTTATCAGCCTTCCCACACTCCAGTGCGGGAACCCGATAAAGCTGTAACCCAAGCCTGATGAATTCCATGAACATCATTGTCGCCAACTCTGTAGGAATCGACCGGGATGGTTACCACATGGTCCACGTGCCCTCACGTTGGTCTTTGGGCATAAAGAATTTCACCAATTGCGGCTACTACCCTTGGCAACTGGCCTACACCTCCTCTCTTTTGAAACGGGAAACTAACCATTACGTAAAATTCATGGATGGAGTGCTTCATGGCTGGGATTTTGAAACTTATTTCACGCATGCCAGCACTGAAAAACCCGACTGGCTCATCATGGAAAGTTCTACCCGCACCATCCGTGAAGACCTTCGCCTGGCCACTGCGCTCAAGGAAGCTTTTGGAACCCAACTGATCTTTACCGGGCAACACCCTATGGCCCATCCAGAAGAGATCCTGAAAGTTGCGGATTACGTATGCATTGGCGAATATGAGTTCACAGTTCTTGACCTGATCCAGGGGAAGAATCCAAAAAAACTTGCCGGCGTGTACCCAAATACCAGAGGCTCGCTGATCGACATCAACGCCCTGCCTTTTCCTGAGGACGATGATGTCAGGCGCATCGATTATCATGAACCCAATTGCCGTTACAAACAAATCCAGATGTACGCTTCAAGAGGTTGCCCGCGCCGTTGTAATTTCTGCGCGGCGGCCACCCTCTATTACGACGAACTGAACTGGCGACCAAGAAACGTTGCCAGCGTTGTCGAAGAGATCCGCACCTTGCACGAAAAATATCCGGAAATGGAAGGCGTGTTCTTTGATGAAGAAGTCCACAATATAAAAAGAAGCTTCAATATCTCCCTTGCCAAGGCCATTCGCTCTGCGGGACTGGATCACCTCAAATATGAAGCCATGTGCGAATACGCCTCTTTGGATGAAGAAGCTCTGGAAGAAATGGTTTCGGCAGGATATTACAAAATCCGTTTTGGGATCGAAACAGGCAGTGACAAGGTTGCTGAAAAAATGACCCTGGGTAAAAAACACGACCTGAATAAACTTCGCACCATGGTTAAATTTGGCAAAAGCATCGGCATGCTGATTTATGGAACCATCAGCATCGGCGGGCTAGGCTCTTCTCGGGAGGAAGACCAGAAAACAGTGGATCTGGTTTATGAAATGGCCTCTAAAGGCTGGCTCGATGAAGTCCAGGTTTCTATCAATACTCCCCAGCCGGGAACAGATTTCTATAACTCCTGCAAGGAGGAATCGTTACTGCCCACTTCCACAAACTGGGAAGGATTTGATGGCAACGGCCAGGTTGTGGTCCGCTATCCGCATTATCCTGCCGAAGCAATCCAGGCGAACTTCAAGAAAGCGCTGTCTGCTTTTGACTTTGGAAAAGAGAAAGCTCAGTCCTGTGCTTTTTCAAATAATGCAAAATCTTCCTTTAGCGTGATTCCTGACGGAGCCAGCGTTCTGGTACTCCGAAGCGTCCGAAACTGGATGATCCGCCTGATCCTTGAGAATTTGAACAAGGAGGCTAACGTGGATCTGCTGGGCCAAAATGTTTCCGCGAAAGACCTGGAGGATTTGCAAGGACTGAATCAAATTTATTCCTACGGGTCCGGATTCTTTTCAGCCGAATCAATTCCCACCGATTTAATTGAAAACCTCAGGAACCAGCGATACGATTTTATTCTGGTTCCGGTTGCCAACAATCACCTGCAAGGCTTCCAGAATGTTTTAGAAGTTGCGAAGATGATCCTGCCCGAAGATATTTTATATGTCTATCCGGAAGGCTGCCTGCAACCTGTTTCTGACTTGCCTGTAGCAATTTAGTATCCTCTGCCTTACCAATCAGGACGACTTGGATTCCTTCTGGGGAAGGTCCGGTTTAGGATTGATCATATCTTTCTTGCTGAGGATGTTGATGAGGTTTTCATCCCTGCAGGAGACAGCGATATCGATCAATCCATCGCCATTAAAATCTCCCACCGCCATGCCTTGAGGATGTCCATTGACCTTGTGGTAGATGGGCGGGTAGGTGAAAGTTCCGTCTCCTTTGCCAAGGGAAATAGTGATCGCATCATCCGTGGCGTTGGATACGGCAATATCCTGCAAACCGTCTCCGGTAAAATCGGAGGCCACGACAAATTTCGGAAAATTCCCGGAGGCAAAATCCCGTAACGAATCGAATGTTTTGTCTCCATTGTTCACAATTGTGGTCAAGGCATGCAAAGAGTTGCTGGAAGTCACAAAGTCCATCAATCCGTCATTATTCACATCAATACTGACAATGCTGAGAGGCTGTTTCCCGGCTTTAAAGACCTTGGAACTTTCAAATTCTCCATCGCCCTTACCCCATAAGATCTGGACCCCTTTATTTCCGGTACCCGCCAAAGCCACTGCAACATCTATCATTCCATCCTGATTGTAGTCCCCGACCACAACACCTGTCGGCTGGCCCTTAACATCCATGGATTTAGGTTCGGAAAAATAACCATTCCCTTTTCCCAGCATCATAACCACATTTGAAAAACGCATGGTAACAATCAGGTCTATTCTTCCGTCACCATTGAAATCTCCAGATGCCATATTGATAGGGATTTTACCGGGCTCAAGAAGCTGGTTTATTTTCTGAAAACTTCCTAGCCGGGTGTTCAAATATATCTGGATGGTCTGGTCCGCATAATTGAGTACCCCGATATCTTTGTAACCATCATCGTTGAAATCCGCCGAAACCAGACAAATGGGATCCCTGCCCGTCCTAAAAACACGCTGATCCTTGAAAGTTCCATCCCCGTTTCCCTTATAAAATGAAAAGGACTGGCCGCCGCTATTGACTACGACCAAATCCAGAATATGGTTGCGGTTAAAATCATCAGTAATGAGAAAGGACGGCTCTGTTCTCGTCTCCATGGAATAGGTCAAGGCAAAAATGCGCGGCATTTTTTTTCTTGCCTTGGGTGGAGGACACCCTAGCAGGACAAAAACCATCAGGAACGTGATTATCAAATAATTTCTTTTCATGGAACTCCTGTGGGAAAGCAGGGAGAATATCACAGGAACCCTTGGGAGGCAATGTCTATGCCGCGGTCATGCAGTCGGACTAACACTTTTTATGGGGAGATGAGCCTCCTGACGGAATACAAAATGTCCCAGAATCTTTTGCGCGAAAGTGAAAGCGAGCGACAGGCTAGCGGTTTCCATTATGATTTTTTTATACGGGTCGTGTCCGGAAACACTGCCAAACAGGGCATGCATAAAATCGGGCCTTTCTGCCGCCACCGCTATCATATGATCCATGAACTTAAAGCTTGTGGCAAGGTTGGTCAGAATCCGGACGGCCCGTCCATAGGGAAGGTCTTCGGTCAATTCACTGCAGTCCTGATAAAAGTTTTCGGCGAAGGCTTGTTTAGAAACCCCATGCCTCATGATGGAACGGGCGGAATAAATACCGGTAATGATGGCGGAGTTAATACCCTTTCCCTTGAAAGGCCGCATGAGCCCTGCCGCATCTCCGATTGTCACATAACGGTCACCAAACAAATTCCGCGCCGGCGCGATGGGAAACTTGCCTTTAAAATAGTTCAGAGGTTTTTCGCGCCTTTGATGGGGAGGAAGAAAACGTTGCACCGGTGCCGAACGCAGAAACTCCATCAGGATATGCGACGAAACCTTACGGCCTGCGATATTGATGGAAATATGTTCCCCCTTCGGAGTGACCGCTCCAAACTCCAAACCGGGATGGGAAAGCAGAAAAGCATGGATGGTGGACCCCATGCTTTGCATGAATTCCTTTCCAGGATAGAGACGCGTGATCACCGTATTCAGAAAGTCTGGTTGACAGTATGGGGTTCCCTGTTCAAAAATCCTGCACGTTCCATCATCCAGCCCAAAAGCCCCGACCACAACTGCGCTTTTAAAGTTATCGCCCTCAGTATATATCACCACTCCATCGGAATTCACTTCGATCGCTGTCACACGGTTATGAACAATTTCAGCACCTGCCTTGCGAGCCTCTTCTAGCATGAAGGCATCAAAATTAGAGCGTGTCACGGAAACCGATCGACCCGACTCTTTTCCAACCAAATCCAGGCTCAACAAATCAGAATGCAGACAATAGCCTTCCATATTATCGAGCACCAGGTTGTCTGGCAAAGTCAGATCCAAATCATTTTTCAGGATATCCTCGAAAGGGGGGGAGAGCACGCCAATACACTGGTTGTAGTGGCGATGTTCGGAGAATATTTTATGCTCGATCAGTACCACGCGGATCTTCCTGTCCAACTTCCGGGCTTCCTGTAAAAGAACCATGGCGCAGGCTGATCCACCGGGGCCTCCCCCAACAATACAAACCGTGTCTCCATCGTTAATAAACATTGTGTATCTCCTCCAATTCAAGCTCTATTTCGTGCCCATTGGCAGGCTCTTTTTACTGAAAAACTCCAGCATCCCAGTGAAAGGGTTAGCGTCACCGCCTCATTACCGCCGACGGTTCGCCGGTGCAAAAAAATGGGTTATGGCGTTTTTCTTCGCCAACAGTGGTAGCAGGACCATGGCCAGGGAAAAGGCGCGTGTGGTCCGGCAGGGTCAAAAGCCTTTGAGTAATGGAATTGTATAACTCCGACCAGGAGGAATTAGCGCGTCCCATGGAACCGGCGAATATGGCATCACCGGAAAAAACCGAGTCATGGATTTTATAAGAAACTCCGCCAGGGGTATGGCCCGGTGTGAAAAGAACTTCTATATTTAACTTTCCCAGTTTTAAAATTTCCCCATCCTGCAAAAAGCGGAAATCACGACTCCCCGAGGGACGGGGTTCTTTTTTATCGATCCAGACGGGACATTTATAGGTTTTATCCAAAAGCTCCAGTCCCCCTGCGTGATCAATATGGGCGTGGGTTAAAAGAATTTTTTCCGGTTGAAGTTTCAGCTCTTTAGCTTTCTTAATGATAGCTTCCGGATTTCCTCCCGTATCAATCACCGCAGAGGTTTTTGTGGCATTGCATATCACTAGGTAACATTTAACGGGATAGGTTCCGATAAACAAATCCAGACAGACTGTAGTGAAAGGGCCGGGATCCGGCTCTATCGGTTGGGGGGACCATGTCTCTTTCGCGACCGCGATCAATGACGGGGCATGCAGATCAAGAACCTGAGCAAGATTTTTTAAAATGCTCTCATCAGGCACGTACTCATAGCGTTCCATCCGGGAAACATCACTAACGCTGATCCCGGAGGCATGTGCCAGATCAGACTGGGTCCAGCCTTTGCCATCCCTGGACTTTTCCAGTACATCTCCCAATTCATCTTCCAAAGGCCCTGGCATAAAATCTCCTTGTCAGGAAATTATACTAAAATTTTCGCCCAGCTAAACAGATTTCGTTCATCCTTCCTCGGAAGGCTGTCTATTAAGGCAATTGCAGAATGGGCGTATAGGGTCTCAGGAGTTTTCGATTCCACCAGGAGCCGTCCCGGTTCCGGGTTTCAGTATCTGAAAACCGGTAATCGTAGACTAGCGCCTGCAGATATTTAGGAGGACTATCGGGAAACGGGTTACTCCCCAGCAATTCTATTACTGGGCGGGATCCTTGCAAAAGACGGATCATGAACTGGATCAACCAAGGGTTTCTCTCGTAATTACTGAGAGCGGCAAACCACATTTGCCAATCCAACCGGGGCTGGTGCGGGGCAACAAATTCCGGCTTATTCGTTACAATGCCGGGTTTCCATTTGAATTCATAAGGGAACCAGTTTTCGCGGTCATCACTTCCCAGGATAATGATTTCCGGCCGCGATGTTGTCATCACCGCGAACAAGCCGTAAGAATTAAAAATATGAAAGGGGCGTATCGCGTTCGCGATAGCAACATAAATGGAAGGATAATTACCGGAAGTGACAAGTAAAGGAACCGCATAAAGCATGATGCAGATCCCTAATACCCCAACTCTTATCCCCGTAAAAAACCTTCTCTTCCAGACAGAAACCAGCTCTGTTTTTTTCTGCCCGGAAAATTTCCAGTTTCCTTTCCCTGGGAGCCACCTTGAAAATACTGCATCATCGAGCAAAAGAAGACATAGAGCCAGGGTCAGCAGGTTAAAAAAACAATAGTTGCCGGTCAGAAAAATCAACACTTCATGAAAAACCAGTACGGCACAACCGATGTAACGGATGCGTCGGGGACCGAATATCAGGAACACCACGCCAAGTTGAATAATAAAAACACAGGCTACCGAAAACTCCTGGAACCCATGCGGAAGTTGGTGCGCGTACCAACCTATCCAGGTTGGAAGCGGCTGGGTTTCATAATGGTAGTAGAGAGCTGTGAAATCATTCCAAGTGGGATCCTGACTTATTATCTTGACCAGCCCGGAAGTAAAAACAACGCGAAACAGCAAAAATCGAAATAGGAAAAGAACTAACGGTGATGGGGGCGGTTCCCCGGTTGTCCCTTTATTTCTCCTCCAAGGAACCAGGAAGAGGGCCAGAAATCCCGTTTCAAGCAGGAGGGTATCCCATTGGAATCCTAAAAAGGGTTGCGCCACATTAAATAGGGAAAGATAAAATCCCCACATTAGCAACAGGGCCAAACCCACCGCCCGATTGGCCATGACACACAGGGAGGCTCCCACCCCAAGCAGGCAGATTGCCTGCAAAAAACCATCCCCCGCATGAAGCCAGAACAGGGTGGGCCAATTCCAAAAACGATCCGAGCCCCGATGCGCTTGCACGTCTTTTAAAAAACTCTCGACCGGAAGAATACCTTTCTGCCCCACCAATCCCTCGATTTGAGTCCAAAGGGACAAAAAGGCCACCAAATAAATCAGGCTAAGGAGGAAGAGAAACACACGCCGGGTCAAAAACCAGGTGGGTGTTTCCAATGAGCCTCCCCAAATCCACTGGGTAAGTGCGCTGAAAATTTTTCTATTTCCGGCTACCTGCCTGTAACCCCATTCTGAGATTGGGGCGAAACCCGGTACCTTCTCATAAGCCCTGAGCAACCACTTCCCATTAGGGGCGTAAGACAGGGCCTTGAAAACAGCCTGAGCTCCAGAACAAAAACTGCCATCAGGATCGACGAAATAGACAGAAGATTCAAAATATTCAGGAGAAATTTGCGGGTAATTTTCGCCCACTTCTTGAGAAGGACGGTAAACCACCTCCTCTTCCGTAAGAGGGCTCCAGCGGGCTATCCATAAACGGCAAAACCCGCAATCGCCATCATAGATTAAAACCGGTTTTTTGCCTTTTTGAGGAACGCTTGCCATAAATACTTCCAGAGAAGGGTCATGCGGCTATATTATAACCTTTATTCCTGAGCATATTTTCTACATAAAAACGGCCCATTTGCCCGGATGACTGAAACACCTCTTCATTTTCCAAAAAGAATTTTCAAAAATGGGCGGTTCAGGCTTGCGTTCCGGTCCAAGCTACGATAGTTTCACTGTTTTACCCATGAATGGAAAAGACCGTTCATTCCCCAGAAATTTTTAGAGGACCTCTAAAAATTGCTGTCGTCGTGAGCGTGCCCTTTAGAATATCTTTGATCTTTTCAGGAAGGATTCAATGGCTGATTTTACACGAGAAGAAATTGAAGAGAAGTTGGAAGAATACCGAGAGCTGATTGCCGCCCGGGAAGAGGAAGATGAGTTCGTAGATGAACCTGATGAAGGGGGTGTGGAAGACGAAGACACGCCCGATGAAGAGAGCGCGGAAGAAAAAGCTGAAGGTGAAGAAGAAAATCCTGACAAAGAGGAAAACGAAGAACCGGAAGAAGAAACCCTGGAAAATATTTTTGACGAAAAAGACCTTTCCGGACTGGACCTGTCGGGGCTGAATTTCCACGGTATCAACCTGAGAAAAACAAATTTAAAAAATACCAATTTATCCGGTTGTACTCTTGCAGAATCAAATCTAGACCAAGCCAACCTGGACCAGGCCAACCTCAGTGACGCGGATTTGGAAAATATAAGTTGTCTGGAAGGGGTGATGACCAACGCCAATATGGAATCCGTTAACCTTCAAGGAGCCAAGCTTTTAGGAACCGATTTCAGTAAATCCAATCTGGAAGGGGCCAATTTCAGGAAGTCCAAGTCCATGGAAACCAAACTGGTCAATTGCAATCTCAATGAAACCGATTTCAGCAACTCTGATTTTTCACGTGCAAATCTGCAGGACGCAAGAATTACTAATAGCGACCTGAGCCGGGCTCGATTCAATAGCGCTGATTTTGAAAGGACTAATCTCACAGATTCCCGGCTGAGCATGGGAGTCTTTTTTGAGGCAAATTTTAAATCCGCAAACCTCA
>CATMOP010000020.1 GCA_950072225.1 uncultured Nitrospina sp. | reverse complement strand
TGATTTTCAAAAAAATCAGCATGAACGCCAGTCCCCAGAAGATGTCCCCAGCCAGGGCCTGTTCCATGAAGTCGTAGCCGTTTCCCAGAATCGCCGGAGATAATAGGGCGATGAATCCAACGATCAAACCTCCGAGAGCGGGTTTCAAGGGTTTCGGAAGGCGAATCTTCTCATCAAAAATATCATGCGCCTTGAAATAGACGAAGGTGAATAACTTTGAAACCACTCCGCATAGGAGCCCCAGGAACAAATAAAAAATGATTTCGGAGTAGCTGACCAATTCATGAACCGGAACATGGAAAGTGATTTCGTTGCCCTGAAGGGCTCGGCCAGTGGCCGTGCCAATCACCGAGGCGACCACGATGGGACTAAACGTATGGATGGTGAAGTCAGTGAGGATGATCTCCAGAGCGAACAGGACCCCCGCCAAAGGAGCATTGAAGGATGCGGCAATTCCTGCCGCCGCTCCACAGCCGACTAAAATCTGCACCCTTTCATGGGAAAGATGAAATAAGTTGCCCAGAGCCGAACCAACCGCCGAGCCAATCTGGACGGTGGGGCCTTCCCGTCCTGCTGAACCGCCGGACCCAATGGTAAGGGCCGATGTCGTGGAACAAGTCAGCAAGGTGCGCTTGCGGATCTTTCCTGCTTTCAAGGCGACCGCGTGTATAACTCGATGTACTCCGTTTTCCTTAACCGCATCGGGGAAAAAATGGCAGATGACGCCGGTAATGATGCCACCTATCATTGGCATGAGTGGTAACAGGAAAGGAACTGTAGAGCCGGTTATTCCGATCCAAGATAGTCCTTCTGGAGAAAAAATCACCCCAAAGAACCCGATCAGCCAGCGAAAAAGGGTCGATGCCAGCCCTGCCAGAAACCCGATCACTGCGGCCAGCAGTAACATGTTGTGGTCTTGCATCAAAAGGACTTTGATCTTCTCACGGAGATTTTCGAGTACGGTCTGCATAGGCTTAAAAGTAGAAGATATAAAACCAGCCATTATAATGAAAGAAGGCATGGAGTGCCAGTGGCTTTGGCAAATTATGCTGTATAAAAATGGAACGATTTTTCAGCTTATGCTATGCTTCGTGTCCATTTACTTTACGTATGGAGGATCACCAAACCCATGGCGCAGAAGAAAGACGGGGTAATCATCGCGCCCTCCATCCTATCCGCGGATTTTTCCCGGCTAGGAGAGGAAACCAAGGCGGTAGAACAGGCAGGAGCGGACTGGATTCATGTGGATGTTATGGATGGCCATTTTGTCCCCAACATCACTATTGGCCCAGCGGTGGTGGAATCCATCCGAAAAGTGACCGAACTACCATTGGATGTGCATTTGATGATCGAAAACGCCGACAACTATATTGGCGAATTCATATCCGCCGGCTCTGATATCATCACTGTTCATGCTGAAGCCTGCTCGCATTTGAACCGCACCATTCAATTGATCAAAGGACAGGATGTGAAGGCCGGGGTTGTGTTGAATCCAGCTACTCCTCTTTCTTCACTGGAAGAGGTTCTGCATGAGATCGACATGGTTTTGCTGATGTCGGTCAACCCTGGGTTCGGTGGGCAAAAATTCATTCCATCCATGCTGGATAAAATCCGGAACCTGAGTGAAGTCATGACTCATTACGAGAACCCGATCGAGTTGGAAGTCGATGGAGGAATCAACCACGAGAATGTTGGTGAAATCAAACAGGCCGGGGCCAGCGTGTTGGTCGCCGGGTCGGCGGTTTTTAAAGCGAAAGACTATAAAAAGGCGATAAAAGCTCTTCGTGAAGGGTAAACCCCCTTATTTTTATTTGATTTGAACCCTTTCCCCTTGTAATTACTTATATAAAAAGGATAGACTGAGTGTATTCGATCAAATTTTACTTTATTATGGCTCTGGGCGGATAGTTTGTTTCTGGTCGGGAGACGGTAATTTAATACTTGGAGGGTATGCATTATGATGGGAATAGGTTTTCCTGAGTTGATGATTATTTTGGTCATCATTATGATTATTTTTGGGGCGGGAAAACTTCCCGAAATCGGCAGTGCTTTTGGGCGCAGTATTAAAAACTTCAAAACTTCCATGAAAGAAGCGAATGAAGAGGAAGAAACCGCTCAGGTTGAAGAAGGCCAACAGGGTGCCATTGAAGAGGGTGCGGAAGAAGGTAAAGCCGAAGAAGATATGACCGAAGAAGAAAAAGAAGCCGCGATTCGCAAGAAAGCCGAGGAAGAAGGCGAAGCCAAAGATAAAGCCATGAAAGACGAGGCAGACATGTTTACTGCTTCACTTCCGAGAAAAGGTTCTTACGATTTCAGCAAAGATCAGGAAAAAGCTAAAGAGAAAAGCTAAAGAGAAAAGTACTGAATTATTAAAACCCCCGCGCCAAAAGGCGCGGGGGTTTTTTTATTTATAGCAAATCGATTTCTCATGAATGGGTGTGCGAATAAAACATAAATTCCTCTACGGCGATGGGTTTTCCTTTTCTTCATCATATTCCCAGGGCTCTTTAAGGTTGTCCGCAGTCCACACGGTTAAGCCGTCCATATCTTTAAAGATTCCCCGGGTGAAAAAGTTGAACGGATCGAAGAACCGCACTCCTTTTGCCGGGTCAAATTCAAAATTCACCTTTTCCTTTTGGATAGGGTGAGCCTTGCATTCCAGGAACTTTTCTCCATCCACTTCCGAGAGCTTGAAAATTTCTTCTATTTTATCCGGCGGATATTCTCCCGACTCGATCACTTCCTTCACCCTCTGCATGATCGTCTCCACCTTTTCCTTGTCCAAATGATGCATTTTCATAACGCCAGCCTGCCTCGTTAGTCGTTGATATTTAGAAAGAGAATTATAACCCCTTTGCAGGGGTTGCAACTAGGCAAAAGCTCATTGAGCCGCCAAAGCTACCTGCTAGCCTGCGAAAGTTATTGCACTTTGAGTCCAGCGTCACGCTGGCCTTTGCAGGGGTTGCCACTAGGCAAAAGCTCGTTGTACCCCTCCAGAGCATGAAGTCGAAGGAAAAATATCATAGCTATTGGCCGCACGCCTAGTGCGAGGCAAGGGCGATGATGGAACCGGGGAAGATACCCATGTTGATGGTTACAAAGACTCCTATGAACACCACAAACAGGGTCAACGGTGTCAGGGAGATTTGGAACTCCGCTTCCGGCTCCTTCATGTACATGAAAACGACGACCTTCAGGTAGTAGTAAAAGGAGATGACGCTGTTGAGCACGGCGAAGATGACGAGTGTGATAAGACCCTGCTGAATCGCGGCACTGAAGATATAAAACTTTGCGATGAACCCGGCAAAGGGTGGCAGGCCCCCTAAGGATAACAGGAATACAGTCATGCTGAGGGCGAGTATCGGGTGCCTGTAAGCCAAGCCTGAATAATTTTCAATTTCCAGATTCTCTTCACCTTTTCGGCCGAGGATAATGATGATGCCGAATAGTCCAAAAATCGTGAAGGCATAGGCCAGCATATAAAACAGCAGACTTGAACCGCCGAGAGAGTTTTTGGCTATGACCGCGATCAGGATGTAACCCGCGTGTGAGATGCTGGAAAACGCCAACATTCGTTTGATGTTAGTTTGCATGATGGCCCCGAGATTGCCGAAAAACATACTGAGGACAGCAATGGTGCTCAAGAGTATTTCCCATGAGGGAGCCATTTCCGGGAAGGTTTCAGCAAATACCCTGAAGAACGCGGCGAACGCGGCGGCCTTGGGTCCAACTGCCATAAAAGCGGTAATGGGAGTCGGGGCTCCCTGGTAAACATCGGGAGCCCACATATGAAAGGGCACCGAGGCGACTTTGAATCCGAACCCGATGATAAGAAGCACCAGCCCCATAAGGAGCAACGGATTAGACTGGGCTGACGGGTTTTGCACAACCTCTGCGATTTTAAACAAGTTCGTGCTACCGGTTGAGCCATAAACCATGGTCATTCCGTACAGCAGAAACCCTGTCGCGAAGGCACCAAGCAGAAAATATTTTAAGGCCGCTTCGTTGGATCTATGGTTGTCTCGCCGTATCCCCGTCAGGACATATAGGCTGATCGAGACAATTTCGATGCCCAGGAAAATCATGATCATGTCGGTGGAGGAGGCAAGAAGGATCATACCTATGGTACAGAACAGGATGAGGGCATAATATTCTCCCGCCCGTATTCCTTCCCGTTCGTTGTATTCCACTGATAAAAGGATCGCCAGCGCGGAACTGATGGTGAAGATACATATGAAAAATAATGACAGGTGATCCACGATATAACTGTCGTTGAAAGAATAAGCAGGAATCGGATTCTTGGCAAACGCGCTGATAGCCGTCATCAGCAGGCCGACCAAGCTGATGAATACCAGCAGAGTTTTGTTGCGTCCCCCAAAAAGGTCCACCACCAGCACCATCATGGCGAAAAAGCTGAGCACGATCACAGGCGCCAGGGCAATCAGGTCAATAGATTCAGGTGCGAGAATGGGTTCCACGTTTATTCCTTAATTAAAGCTGGCATTTGGAGCGTATGGTTCAAGCTTGCCATTTCCGTCGGGGTAATGAGCCGAGCATGTTCTCCATGTTTTTCATTTTGTTTGTCGTTGTGATCGTTATCGTGGTGCTCCTGTTTGGGCCGGAAATTGTCCGGGTTTACTTTGGAGACCAAGTGTGTGACCGATGCGTCAAACGTATCCATGAACGGTTTGGGATACAAACCGATCCAGAAAATCAGGATGATCAGGGGAACTACGGTAAACATTTCCCGAACATTCATGTCTTTCAAATTCATGTTTTTCGGATTTTTCACCTCCAGGAACATGACGCGCTGGAACATCCAGAGAATGTAACAGGCGGCGAGAATGACACCGGAGGTGGCGCAAGCCGCCCAGAGGCCATTAACCTGGAATACTCCCAGTAGTATCAGGAATTCCCCAACAAATCCGTTCATACCCGGTAGCCCGATCGAAGACAAGGCGACGATCATGAAACAAATGGCGTACTTCGGCATGATTTTAGCCAGCCCGCCAAACTCCGAGATCAACCTCGTATGGCGTCGATCATAGATGATACCCACCAAAAGGAAGAGGGCGCCAGTGCTGATGCCGTGATTGATGTTCTGGATCAATGCGCCCTGGATTCCATAAGGATTCAGCGCAAAAATTCCCAGCATCACAAACCCGAGGTGGCTGACGCTGGAATAGGCAACCAGTTTCTTCAAGTCTACCTGCACCATTGATACCAGTGCCCCGTATATAATCCCGATGATTGACAGCCAGGCTATCATAGGAACAAATTCGTAAGAAGCCTGGGGAAAGAAGGGCAAGTTAAAACGCAGGAACCCATAAGTACCCATTTTCAACAGGACACCTGCCAGAATGACGGACCCTGCGGTGGGCGCTTCAACGTGAGCGTCTGGCAACCAGGTGTGGAAAGGAAACATGGGTACCTTGATAGCAAAAGCCAGAAAAAAGGCCATCCACAACCATTTCTGTGTACCGAGAGGTGCGCTCAAATGTTCGGTAATATATAAGATGTCCGCTGTTGCCACTCCGGTCGTTTCCTGAATATGTAAATAAATCCAGAGGATGGCCACCAGCATGAGCAAGGAGCCCACGGCGGTGAATAAGAAAAACTTGATGGACGCATAAACCCGGCGCGGGCCCCCCCAGACGCCGATAATGATATACATGGGAATTAGCTGGAACTCCCAGAAAACATAAAACATGAAAAGGTCCAGGGCGATAAAAACCCCCAGCATGCCGGTTGAAAGAGTCAGCATGGCTATCATGTATTCGCGGACATGTATTTTGACATCCCATGAGGCAATAACGCAGATCATGGTCAGGAAGGTGGTCATCACATAAAGTAAGAGTGAAATACCATCCAGACCTACGTGGAAGTTGATGCCCCAGGCTTCGATCCAGGGAACATTCAACTCAAACTGCATTTTATGGGAGGTGTTGTCGAAATTCGTCCACAAAAATATCGAGAGCAGGAAGTCCGCCACAGCGACAGCGAGCGCGGTCTGCTTGATCGCTGCTACACTTTCTTTTGGCATGAAAACCAGAAACAGCGCCCCGATTAAAGGCAGGAATGTGATAAGAGTTAAAAACATTTAAAACATCGCCAGCAAAAGACTGATAAAACCGACAACAATAAATAAGGCATAGTTGCGGACAAAACCAGACTGCAACGTCTGAGCTTGGCGACTGAACCAGCCGATAGTTTTGGCTGCCCCGTTCACGGCACCATCGATGGCCTTGGCATCGCATTCTTTCCAAAGTAGGTTGGAACCTTCTACTGTAGGTTTCACAAACACGTCATCATAAAGTTCGTCCACATAATATTTGTTCTGTACCATGTCGAGTCCCCATTGTCCCTGGGTAAACTTTTCAGGCAGATCAGGCCGCTTGATATAGAAAATATAGGCGCCAACCACTCCGGTAATGGCGACGACGGTGGAGAACACCATCAATGCGAATTCAATCCAGCCGTTGTGCTCCTTCGGTTCCAGCAGATGCGCCCAGGAAGGTGCATGGCGCCCCGCCTCATGGAGCATATGTTCAGAATGTTGTAGCGCGTTTGCGAGATCGAAATGAAGAACCGGTTCCAACCAATTATGCAGAATATGCCATCCGTGCAAGAACGGGAGGCCCAGCATTCCTCCAACGGTGGCGAGGCCGGCCAGAACCACCAGCGGCATGGTCATCATTTTTGGAGATTCGTGCGGGTGGACAGAAGGGTCTACCCGGGATTCTCCATGGAAAGTCATGAATACCAGCCGAAACATGTAAAACGCAGTCAACAGGGCGGCGGATATCCCCATTCCCCAGAAAATAATGTTTCCGTCCATTAAAGAGTGATACAGCACTTCGTCTTTACTGAAGAACCCTGCTAACGGTGGTATTCCAGCGATTGTCAGAGCTGAAATCAAAAACGTCCAGTAGGTGATGGGCATATGTTTTTTGAGTCCGCCCATCTTGCGCATATCCTGCTCGCCATGGATACCGTGAATGACACTACCGGACCCGAGAAAAAGACAAGCTTTAAAAAAAGCGTGGGTTACGAGATGAAAGATTGCGGCAGTATAAGCGCCCACACCGCAGGCCATGAACATGTAGCCGATCTGGCTGACCGTGGAATAGGCTAGAACACGCTTGATATCAAACTGCGTCATGCCAATGGTAGCCGCCATGATCGCAGTTCCTCCACCGATAAATGCAACAACGGTCATTGTCATGGGCGAAAGGTTGAACAACACGCTGCACCGGACGAGCATATAAACCCCTGCCGTGACCATCGTGGCCGCGTGGATCAGGGCGCTGACCGGTGTGGGCCCTTCCATGGCATCCGGGAGCCAGGTATAGAGCGGGATCTGTGCCGATTTACCTGTCGCGCCGACAAACAGCAACATGGTGATGATGGTCACGGCCTCTCCGGCATAGATCAGTTTTTCTGGAGCGGCGTGCATCACCTCGGTGAAATCGATGGTGCCAAAAATATTGAATATGTACATGACCGCCAGCAGGAAGGCGAAATCACCCACACGGTTGACGATGAATGCTTTGGTGCCGGCATCGCATGCCGATTTCTTTTCGAAATAATAGCCGATGAGAAAATAGGAACATAAGCCCACGCCTTCCCAACCGATAAACATGAGCAGGAAATTGTTGCCCATAACAAGAAGGAGCATGGCACTGACAAACAGGTTGAAATAGGCGAAGAACCGGTAGTAGCTGAACTCTTCCTGCATGTAGCCCACGGCATAAACATGGATGATTAAACCGATACCGGTAACGACAAATATCATAACCAGAGTGAGCGGATCAACCTGAAAACCGAAATCTACGTTAAAATCACTGGCCCCGAACCAGGTCCAGACAACCTGTTCATACACGTGTTGCCCTTCCGGCAACATGAGGTAACCGACATAGACCAGAACGGAGGTAAGAAAAGACAGGGTCATACTGCCGCAGGCTATAAACCCCACTGCTTTTTTGCCGATTTTCAAACCAAAAAAACCGTTGATGATAGATCCGATCAACGGAAAAAGGGGGATCAGGCAGGTTAATTTTAGCAGCATACTGTTGTTACCATTTTAACAGGTTAAAATCGTCCAGATTGACGCTCGGTTTATTCCGATGCAAGGCGATGATAATAGCCAGTCCAACCGAAACTTCGGCGGCGGCGACACACATCACCATAAAACTAAAAATCTGCCCGTTCGAGAGGTTCATATAATTGTCAAACGCGATCAGCGAAATGTTTACGGCGTTCAGCATGATTTCAATGGACATAAATACAACGATAACGTTTCGGCGTATCAAGACGCCTGCGACTCCAATCACGAACAGGGTCGCGCTCAACATCAGGTAGTGTGATAAGGGAACAGAATTTTCGAGCATATTCAGTCCAGTTTAGTTTTAGCCAGGACCACTGCCCCGACCATTGCCGTAAGTAAAAGAATCGATGCCACTTCAAAAGGGAGCACAAAATCCGTAAACAGGGTTTCACCAATAACCGCTACCGTCCCGAAACTATCGGGAAGGGAGGCGGGCGTATCCATATCCACCGAAAACAAGACCTGCCAAATCTTGTATAAAATTCCTATGGCCAGGAACCCGGTCAATACCGAGAGCAGTAAATTTTTTTCCCTGGAGGCCCAGCCCTCGTTTTCGCCTTGCTTCAAGTTCAGCAGCATGATCACGAACATGAACAGAACCATAATGGCCCCAGCATAAATGATGATCTGCAAAATGGCGATGAAATGGGCCTGTTGCAAGACGAAGATGCCCGCCAGACCCAGCATCATACCAATCAATGAAATGGCCGAACCCACTGGGCTTTTGTTAAAGATAACGCCCAGGGCCAGCGCCACGCAAAATCCGGCTAGCGGGTAAAAGATCAGTAGTTCCATTTCGCGTACATGTTACGGGTGAATTCAATGCGTTTTTGCAAATCGGCAACCGGAACTAAAAGTTGTTCCTTGGTATAAAGCATTTTCTTTCGATCCAGCATGGATATTTCGCAATCGTCACTCATGAAGATGGCTTCTTCGGGGCAGGCCTCTTCACAGTTTCCGCAAAAAATACAAATGGCGTAATCAATAGTGAACACCTCAGGCCATCGTTCATATTGGTTTTGTTTCCCACTATCCTCAGCGGGTTCAATGTGTATGCAATAAGCCGGGCAGGCAATTTCACAAAGGCCACAGGCAACGCATGCCGGCATCCCGTCCTCGTTTTGGGCCAGCACCGGCCGACCCCGGTAAGCTATGGGATACTGAACCTGTTCTTCCGGATAATATACGGTGAAGATCCTTCTATCCTTTTCCGTGCCCAGGAAAAAAGGAAGGAATCCAAACAAGTTATAAAAGAAACGTCGGGAGGTGAGCAACAATCCTTTTAAAATTTCAGGGATGTAAGACCTCTCCCACCAGGTCATCTTTATATTTCTATTTACATAATAAGCCATAAGCGCACTCCTTTAATTCAGCGCCAGGATTACGAGTCCGGTAACAAGAATATTTGCCAGGGATAGGGGCAGGAGAATCTTCCAACCCAAGTTCATGATCTGGTCGTAACGAAATCGGGGGAGCGTCCACCGAACTATCATCGGGATCCAGATAAACAAAACTACCTTGGCAAAAAATACACCTACATGAATCAACATTACAACCAGGTTCGAACCCGTGGTGCCGAGAAAATCAAACCAGGAAAGCAACGTGGCAGTCGTTAAAAAGGGGATATGCCACGCTCCAAAAAATAAAATAGTCATGATCGCGCCGATCGTGACCATTTCGATAAATTCTGCCATGAAAAACATGCCGAACTTGATACCACTGTATTCGGTGAAATAGCCCGCGACCAGTTCCGACTCCGCCTCTGGGGCATCGAACGGGATGCGTTTGTTCTCAGCAATGGAAGCAGTAAAAAACATGATGAACCCGAGCGGTTGAAGAAAAAATCCCCATCGCAGGAAATCTTCCTGTGCGGCACCGATTTCGGGGAGCCTCATGGTTCCATAAACCATCAATACGCCGATAATGGTGAGTCCCATAGTGACTTCATAAGAAATCATCTGCGATGCGGTCCGCATTGCACCCAGGAGCGACCAGTTGTTGTTGGAACTCCAGCCGGCGATGACATAGCCGTAGGTCGCCAGAGACGCAATGGCGAATACGAAAAGAAGACCGACATCCAAATCCGAAATTACCAGATTGACTTCTTTACCGAAGAGCGTGTATTGCCCGCCAAAAGGTACGACCGCAAAAGTCAGGAGGGCGGGAACCAGAGCTATGATCGGGGCAATTGTATGAAGAACCTTGTTGGCCCCATCCGGTATAAAATCTTCCTTGGTAAACATCTTCAACGCATCGGCGATAATGTGGAAAAGGCCTAGCGCCGTAAAGCCCAGGATGTCGGCACGGTTAGCCCCGATGCGATCCTGCATGAGCGCGCTCTGTTTGCGCTCTACCCAAGTCAGGATGGGAGCAAAAAAGGCAACGGTGACCCCGAGAATGAAAAAGATTTTAACCAGCGTAATGATTAAATCAACCCACATGATCTTCCCTTAGTTCAGCGGCCCGATCAGGGGTTGCCGTTTAGTAATGGGATAATCCTTACGTAAAGGATGTCCCTTGAATTCTTCGTAAAGAAGAATTCGTCGCAAGTTGGGATGGTTACGAAACTTGATGCCATACATGTCCCAGATTTCGCGTTCATACCAATTTGCTGTTTTCCATAAAAGTGTTATCGAGTCGGCAATGCAGTCTTCTAACGATACGGGAATTTTTACCCGCAACCGGTGGTTGTGATTGAGGGAATAGAAATGGTAAACCACCTCAAACCGTTCATCTTTTTTTGAGAAATAATCGACTGCTGTAATGTCCATTAAAAAATTGAACGCCAGCTCCGGATCGTCACGCAGGAACTTGAAGAATTCGTTGCCACAGGTTTTTTTCACGGTGACAGTTTGATCACCGCGAAAGTCGTGGTTGTCAATCACTATGGAACCGAATTGTTCCTTGATGCGTTCAATGATTTTGTTTTCAGACATTGTTTTGCAATCCTACAATACCAGCTTGATACCCCATTCAGGACCCGCCAGCGTAACGCTGGACCCGTGATACTCTTCCTTAGCCTTCGTGCCCCGAAGAGTTACGATGAGCCCTTGCTATATACCTTCCTCGCTAGAGGGTCACTCCCAATCTAGGGCTCCGCGTTTCCAGACATATAAAAGGCCAACGCCGAGGATGAGAATAAACAAAAGCATTTCAATAAAGCCATACATTCCCAATCTCTTGAACAGAATGGCCCAGGGAAAAAAGAAGACAGCTTCAACATCAAACAGGACAAATAAAACCCCGACAAGGTAAAACTTAACGGAGAAACGCTGGTGAGGGGAAACCAACTGGCTTTCGCCACATTCAAAGGGCTCCATTTTGTCGGCGAACTTCCTTTTGGGCCCCAAAAAAGTAGTCAACACGACCATACCAACGGCAATGCCCAGGCACAAGAGCAACATGATGGTGGCGCCTATGTATTGTTCAAGCATATGCTTTTTGCAACGATTTGGCGTTTTTAATAAATGTGATTAGCTGAGACTGATCTGCTGATGCATTAATTTTTTTTCAGACGATCAGAACCCTCTCCCCAAGGTCGCCCTAAACCCCCAAAAACAAATAGTTAATGAACTAAAAGCCAAGGCGTGAAACTCGGTCAAATAGAAGGGCGATAGTAACCAAGCGGGTAGTTTTTGTCAATGAAAAAGCGTTGATATCCTTAATAATTCCAAGGGTTGTAACCCATCTTTTCAAAGGAGATTCAGGTCGGTTTTGACGTGGGGATCAAAACATAAAACCAGGGGGGCTCGGATGAGGGGAAAAGGAAAATTTGGAACAAGGGCAGGGTAGCACAAAAAAAACGCCCCCAGCTTTTGCTGGAGGCGTTTTGAATAAAAACCCGGCCTCGTCCTACTCTCCCACACAGCTGCCCGTGCAGTACCATCGGCGCAGAAAGGCTTAACTTCCGTGTTCGGAATGGGAACGGGTGTGGCCCTTTCGCTAATAAGACCGGAAAATCTAAAATCCGGAATTAACAATTGAATTAGTTTGAAGTAGTGGGGAAAAAATAAGGTCAAGCCTCACGACTTATTAGTACCGGTTAGCTGAACACATTGCTGTGCTTACACATCCGGCCTATCAACCTTGTAGTCTTCAAGGAGTCTACCGTCTCCCCGAAGGGAGAAGAGATATCTTGTTTCAGGGTTGGCTTCCCGCTTAGATGCTTTCAGCGGTTATCCTTTCCAAACATAGCTACCTGGCAATGCAATTGGCATCACAACCAGAACACTAGAGGTTTGTCCACTCCGGTCCTCTCGTACTAGGAGCAGCTCCCTTCAAATATCTAACACCCACGACGGATAGGGACCGAACTGTCTCACGACGTTCTAAACCCAGCTCGCGTACCGCTTTAATGGGCGAACAGCCCAACCCTTGGGACCTTCTCCAGCCCCAGGATGCGACGAGCCGACATCGAGGTGCCAAA